>CAUJJV010000083.1 GCA_963205375.1 Pseudomonadota bacterium | reverse complement strand
TACCCCGACATCGATATCCGCATTGATGCCACCGACAATCCCGTCGACCTGGAGACCAGCGATGTGGACCTGGCCATTCGCTACACCCGCCCGGGCCATGTGGGCAACGAGGCGGTGCGCCTGTTTGGCGAGCAGCTCACCCCGGTGGCCAGCCCCTGGCTGCTCAAAAGCGGGCCACCGCTGCGCAGCCCCAAGGACCTTGCCAACTATGCGCTGCTGGAAGCCAGTGACTCCCACCGCACGCAAAACCTGGAGTGGCTGACCTGGCGGCGCTGGCTGGAAGGCAACCGGCAGCCCAAGCTCGCGCCCAAACGCTGGATGCACTTCAACTACGCGCACCAGATCGTCCAGGCCGCACTTACCGGCCAGGGCATCGCACTGGCCCGCATGCCCCTGGTGGCCGACAGTCTGGCCAGCGGCGACCTGGTGGAAGTACTGCCCAACGCACGCATCGACACCCCGATGGTCTACTGGCTGCTGGTGGGCCCGCGCAGCGGCGTGCGGCCCGAAATACAGGCCTTCTGCCAGTGGCTTACGGGGCAGGCAGAACTCACGCGCCTGGCCATCGGGGATGTGCCCGACGCCGATGCCGGAGCCCATCCGGACTGAGAAATCTAGAAATCGACAACCAAAGACGCGCTGGCGTGGCGGCCGGGCTGGGTGTAGGCGTCCACGACCACCGGACTTGCATTGGAGGCCAAGCCCTGCACATCGGACCAGTTCCAGTATTTGCGGTCTGTCAGGTTGTTGATGGCCAGATTCATACGGATATCTTTGCGAATACGCCATTGGCCGCTCAGATTCAAGGTGGTCGAAGCGGGCACCAGAAACTGCAGTTGAGTAAGGGATTTGGGAATATATGCACTATCCAGATCCTGCAACTTCTTCTCGTCCTGGAATACGGCATCCAGGCGCACATCCCAGTTGGAGGTCTCGTATTTCAACCCGAATGCAAGCTTGGCTGGTTCAATGTAATTGAGTGGCAAGCCAGTTGCATCGTTGGTTCCGCGAGTGAATCCATAGCCGAAGGGAGAACTCAGACGCCCGTTTGCAAACTGGCCCCAATCGTAGTTGCCTCGAATTTCGAAACCGGAAATCGTCGCCTTGTCGATATTGACGGTTTGGAACCGCGTCTTGTTAGTCGTACTGGCTGGCAGGCCGTTTGCAGTACCGAGGTCTTTTTTCTCAACAATCAGGTTGGTGTAAACACCTGAAAAAACAGAAAAATCCAGGCTCAGTCGATCCAGTTTGACGCGCGTGCCGATTTCAAAATTATTGCTTTCTTCCTGCTTCAAATCCGGGTTGGGTAGCAGCACCGCCGTGGAAACTTCCAGTGCGCTGTTGAGCTGCTGTCCTTCTGGCGCCCGAAAACCCGCCGCATAATTTCCATACACCGCCCACTGGGGGCTGACACGAAACACGGCACCCAGTTTAGGGGTGACGGCAGAGCCCGAAAGTGATTTGCCAGGACCTGTAGCGATACCAGGGTAGTACCCATCCTGACTCAGAACATCCAGTGCAAACTGGTCATAGCGCACACCGGGCGTAATACTCCAGGCATCGCTAATCCATTCGCTTTGCACATAGACCGCCTGGCTGCTGTCGCGCATATCCGGAAAGTAACGCTTGGGTATATAGGGAGTCAGTGGAGCCGGGTCGCTGCCATCGGCAAAACTGGATACATCGGTACGTACCACGTCCAACCCGTAGGTCAACTTATGCGACCACTGCGGCGACAGCACAAACACCTTGTCTGCCTGCACATTCCCCTGCAATGTACGCTCGTCATAGTTCATGATCCGAACCCGCTTGCCATCATTGGCGGCGGCGGTCTTGAGCAGGGTATACCCATCGTCCAGGGCGTGGCTGTTCTGGGCACTCAAGACCAACTGCAACCGGTCTGCCCATGCCGTATCCATTCGGTATTGACCCTCCCAGCTACCCCGGTCCCTATCACTGATTTTCTTGGAGGACTCTCCGATCACCGCACTGGCAGCGTTGGCAGTCGATGTGACATTTACCGGAGTCTTGACCCGGCTGGACAACAGCTCCACCTCCGAAGTCTTGTGAACATGCTCTAGCGTGAAGGCATGGCGCTGCGTCCCTGAAGGATGCAGCACCAATTTTCCCAAGATGGCGTTGTTATTGTTGGTTTGCGGATTGGGCGTAGTGCGATCCACATTGGCCGCATCGTTGCTACCCATATTTCCCAGAGCGCTGGCGCGGGTCTGGACCCCGGTCAGCGACCACTCCATCGCTTCATTGGCACGCACGGCCACCGTGCCACCCACAGTGCTACCCTGATCATCGCCGCTGTAGGACAACCAGGCCTTGCCGCCAATGGACTTTGGCGAACTATCGGTCGCATTCAGCAGGTAGTCAGAGGGCTCCAGGGTAATAAAGTTCACCAGACCGGCCAACGCGTCCGACCCATACAGCACCGATGCCGGACCATGAATGACTTCAATGCGTTTGAGCACCCCGACCGCGACCGTGTCACGGCTGAAAGCATCGCTTCCATTGATATAGCTGCGCGGCAGCCGCACGCCATCCACCAGCATGACCACCCGGTTGCCGCCCATGCCACGGATGTTGAACCCAGCATTGCCATCGGCACCCACCGAATTCCCCCTGCCGGTAACACCGTAACGCGCAGGTGCGCGCTTAACAGAGACATTGGGCAATGTCCTCACCGCGTCCCGAATGTCACCCACCTGATCTGCTTCAAGGTCCTGCGCACTGATCACATCCACGGCGAGTGGCAAGTCTTCAACAAGCTGTTCGTTGCGGGAACCACTGACGACAACGACTTCCTTGAGCACGGGAACGTAGGTTTGCGTTTGTGCGTTGCCAATGCCGGTACATGCCATAGAAGCGGCGACAGCAATGGTTCGGAGTGCAGGAATTTTCATATGGTTGATCATGCGCATGTATCTCTTCTTGATGGCTGGCGTGATTATTAGGGGAAACCCTTTAACAGCGCTGAGGAATACACCGTAACCTTGATCCAAATTAATGTTCGCCGCATGCATCTGTCCGATCATGCTTGCATTCGCTGAAGTCGCATTATCAGAGTCCGCAGCGGATCACTCTGGGAAACCAGAATGGCTCAACCAGGGCTCATCGCAAAAATAAAGGAAGAATCCATGAAAACTCGAAAGCTGTCCCGTGTAGCAGCCTTGGCACTGTCCGCCTTGGCTTTGACTGCATTCGCGCAGGACAAAAAGGGCATCACCGCTGGCGAAATGAATTACCAGGCAGGTGCGTCCCCTCTGGGTAGCGAGCCCATGGTGCAAAGCACCAACCCCAAGGCACCTCCGATGACGCAGGCCGAGTTCGATGTGGCCCGCAAGATTTACTTTGAGCGCTGTGCCGGCTGCCACGGCGTGCTGCGCAAGGGCGCCACTGGCAAGCCTCTGACGCCGGACCTGACGGTCGCCAAAGGCACCGATTACCTGAAGATTTTCATCGCCTACGGCTCGCCAGCCGGTATGCCAAATTGGCAAACATCCGGTGAAATGACCGAAGCCCAGGTGGATTTGATGGCTCGCTACATCCAGCACGAGCCACCACAGCCGCCCGAGTTCGGCATGGCCGATATGAAGAAAACCTGGAAAGTCCAGGTGGCGCCCAAAGATCGCCCCACCAAGAAGATGAACAAGTTCAACATCGAGAACATCTTCTCCACCACGCTGCGTGACACGGGTGAGATTGCGCTGATCGATGGCGACACCAAGCAAATCATCAACATCATCAAGACCGGCTATGCGGTGCACATCTCGCGTATGTCGGCTTCGGGCCGCTACCTGTTCGTGATTGGCCGTGACGCCAAGATCAACATGATCGACCTGTGGATGGAAAAGCCTGACAGCGTGGCAGAAGTGCGCATCGGTCTGGAAGCCCGCTCGGTGGAAACCTCCAAGGCCAAGGGCTACCAGGACAAGCTGGTGATCGCTGGCGCCTACTGGCCGCCCCAGTTCACCCTGATGGACGGCGACACGCTTGAGCCCAAGAAGATCGTTGCCACCCGTGGCATGGTTGTGGGCACACAGGAATACCATCCTGAGCCCCGCGTGGCATCCATTCTGGGTTCCCACTACAAGCCCGAGTTCATCGTGAACATTAAGGAAACCGGCAAGACGCTGATGGTGGACTACTCCAATCTGGACGCCCTCAAGATCACCGAAATCGGTTCTGCTCCGTTCCTGCATGACGGCGGCCTGGATGCGTCCAAGCGTTACTTCATGGTGGCTGCCAACAACAGCAACAAGATTGCTGCGATTGACACCAAGGAGGGCAAGCTGGCTGGTCTGGTGGAAGTGGGCAAGATCCCGCACCCCGGCCGTGGCGCCAACTTCACGCACCCCAAGTTCGGCCCCGTGTGGGCTACCGGCCACCTGGGCGACGAGACGATCTCGCTGATCGGCACCGATCCCAAGAAGTTCAAGCAGTACGCTTTCAAGGAAGTGGCCAAGCTGACGGGTCCTGGCGGCGGCGCTCTGTTCGTCAAGAGCCATCCCAAGTCCAACAACCTGTGGTCTGACGCGCCTCTGAACCCCGATCCGAAGATCTCCCAGTCCATCGTGGTGTATGACATCAAGAATCTGGACAAGGGTTACAAGGTGCTGCCTATCGCTGAATGGGCCGGTATCAAACCCGACGGAGGTGCTATGCGCGTGGTACAACCCGAGTACAACAAGGCAGGCGACGAAGTGTGGTTTGCGGTCTGGTCCGCCAAAAACAAGCAGTCTGCACTGGTGGTCGTGGATGACAAGACGTTGAAACTCAAGGCCGTGATCAAGGACCCCCGTCTGATCACACCTACAGGCCACTTCAATGTGTATAACACCCAGCACGATGTTTATTAAAATTACGCGCTGATACTAACTGCGGGGCCCCAGTGGCCCCGCTCAACATGGAGAAGACGAGAATGAAAACTGTACTTATTGCAGCAGCCGCACTGCTGGCCTTTGGCGCGCAGGCAGCCCCGGTGGACGATGCCATGAACAAGGCTGGCTGCATGGCCTGCCACGCCAAGGACAAAAAACTGGTTGGCCCGTCTTTCAAGGACATTGCTGCCAAATACAAAGGCCAGGATGCGGTCGCCAAACTGATGGAAAAAGTTCGCAAGGGCGGCTCCGGCACTTTTGGCCCGATTCCCATGGCACCGAACGGCCCTGACAAGATCAACGACGCTGATCTGAAAGCGGCCGTGGAATTGATCCTCAAGTCCTGACCTGGCTTCACCATGCGTACCACCGGCTTTCTGGGGGTAGGCATTGCCATACTGCTCTCGGCCTGCCTCGTGCAGGCCGAGGTGTTTGTGCCACCCTGGTGCACCGATCAGGACGCCCGCCACACGGCTTCATCCGCAGATGGCCAGTGGATTCTCTGGTCCGATGCAGAAAAACCGGCAATGACCCTGTTTGATGCAAAACCCCAGGCCATTCGCCAGTACACGGTAGCCACCCGGGATGGAAAATCTCCTTCACGGATCCACGCGATCTACGACGCGCCCGCTCGGCGCAGCTTTATTGTGGTGCTACGCGACATACCCGAGATCTGGGAAATTTCCTATGACCCGCAGGCCGAACCCATCTTTGACGGTCTGGTCCATGACTACCGCATGGGGGAAGGACTGGCACATGCCGGTTTTCTGGGCGTACGCCGGACTTTGCTGCAGACGCAGCTTGCGGATCTGTACTTCACGGACGATTACCGCACCGCCGTTAGCATTACTGCAGCGGCCCACAACGCGCCTGCCCAAGCCCACGTGATCAATCTGGATGTTCGCAGGGAATTGGCCGCCGTCCCACTGGCTACCTACCAGCCTGCCGATGCGGCAATTTCGGTCGCAGTCGATGGACGCACCTGGAGGGCAATGCCGGGGCTGCGCCAGAACATCTCCGCCCATCAAGCCCTGCGGCGCTACTGCACGCCGTAGGTCGCCAGTCGCTGTGGATCGATGATGCGGATATCGCGCTTGTCCATTGCTATCAGTCCCTGCTCTTCCAGCTCGCGCAGCACTTTGGAAAAATACTCCGGCGTCAGGGAAAGCCGTGAGGCAATCGTGGCCTTGCTCACGGGTAACGCCACCGTAAAAGCTTGCTCTGGTGATTCGGCTTCGATCTGGTATTCACGCAGCAAATAGCCAATCACCCTTTGCACGCCATTTTGCAGAGCGCCGGATTCGATATCCTGGATCAACCCATGCAACCTTCGGGAAATGCCCGCCAGCATGCGCATGCAGAAGCGGGGGTCCCGTTCAATCTCAGCCACGATGGCCTGCTTCCCCACGGTCAGCAGCAGTGTGCTGGTCAAGGCCTGGGCATTGAGGATGTAAGGTTTGCTGGTGAACATCAGCGCCTCGGCAAAGCTGTGCCCCGGTCCGACCAGTTCAATGACTTTTTCCTGTCCAGCCTGGGACAGCGCAAACAATTTGATCTGACCAGTCACCACCACATGGAACTCTTCACATGGCTCGCCGTAGCGAAATATGGTGTCACCTCGGTTCAGGCGTTTCAGGTCACAGCCACCGGCCATGCGGGCCAGATCTGCAGGCGACAAATCGCTAAAAAGTGGCAACACTGCCAGGAAGCGGGGGATGTTGAATTGTTCAAGTTCCATCAATAACGGTCCATATTGTCATAGTGCATAGAGCTGGCAAGAGGCGGGAAACACAGGCAAATTCTGTTTCTTACGCATTCTTGAAGTCGTTCAAGGATAAACGACGCCCCACGCTCTAAAATCGTGGCAGATTATTCATCACTGGAGTAGTAACGCAATGACCCAAGCAAAAGCTGGCGGCTTTACCAAGCAGATGGCCCGCAATATGTTTTATGGCGGTTCCCTGTTTTTCATATTGGTGTTTGCCGCACTCATTTTCGATAGCGAACGAAAAATTCCCCAACGCTCGAATGCCGAGGCCATCACGCCGGCCGTCATCGCAGGCAAGAAGTTGTGGGAGACACGCAACTGTATCGGTTGCCACACGCTGCTGGGCGAAGGCGCGTATTTTGCGCCAGAGTTGGGCAACGTGTACAAGCGCCGCGGCCCCGAATTCATCAAGGCATGGATCCAGTCGCAGCCCACACAGGCGCCTGGCCGTCGCCAGATGCCGCAGTTCAACTTCACTGAACAGCAGTTGAATGATCTCGTCGAGTTCCTGCGCTGGACCGGGAATATCAATACCGAGAACTGGCCACCGAACATTGAAGGCTAAAGCGCTCATCACGCCCAAACCGAAAAGGAACACTCAAAATGCAAGCGACCCCTCTCAAGTACGCCTCGCAGTCGGTTTCGAAGTACTACTTCGTTGCCGCGCTGGCGTTGTTCACGGCCCAGATCGTCTTTGGCCTCACGCTGGGACTCCAGTACGTCATCGGGGACTTTCTGTTTCCGTATATCCCGTTCAACCAGGCGCGCATGGTTCACACCAACCTGCTCATCGTCTGGCTGCTGTTCGGCTTCATGGGCGCCGCCTACTACCTGGTGCCTGAAGAGTCCGAGACCGAGCTCTACAGCCCCAAGCTCGCCATGGTGCTGTTCTGGGTGTTTCTGGTCGCTGGTGCGCTCACCATCGTGGGTTATCTGGCCGTGCCGTATGCCAAGCTGGCTGAGCTGACCGGCAATGATCTGCTGCAGACGATGGGACGCGAGTTCCTGGAGCAACCGCTACCCACCAAGGTGGGCATCGTGGTCGTTGCCCTGGGATTTCTGTTCAACATCAGCATGACCGTTCTCAAGGGCCGCAAGACCAGCATTTCGCTGGTGCTGCTGTTGGGCCTGTGGGGCCTGGCACTGATGTTCCTGTTCAGCTTCGTGAACCCGCACAACCTGGTACGCGACAAGATGTACTGGTGGTTTGTGGTGCACCTCTGGGTGGAAGGCACCTGGGAACTGATCCTGGGTTCGTTGCTGGCTTTTGTCCTGATCAAGACCACCGGTGTGGACCGCGAAGTGATCGACAAGTGGCTGTATGTGATCATCGCCATGGCACTGGTTACCGGTATCCTGGGTACCGGCCACCACTTCTTCTTCATCGGTATGCCCGGCTACTGGTTGTGGGTCGGCACGATCTTCTCGGCCATGGAACCCATTCCTTTCTTCATGATGACGGTGTTTGCCTTCAACATGGTGCAACGTCGTCGCCGCGAACACCCCAACCAGGCCGCCGTGCTGTGGGCTGTGGGCTGCTCGGTGGTCGGTTTCCTGGGTGCGGGTCTGTGGGGCTTCATGCACACGCTGAGCGCCATCAACTACTACACCCACGGTACCCAGATCACTGCTGCGCACGGCCACCTGGCCTTCTACGGTGCCTATGTTCTGGTGGTGATTGCCATCATCAGCTACGCCATGCCCATCCTGCGTGGACGTGAAGCCAATAGCCGCCGCGCCCAAAGCGTGGAAATGTGGAGCTTCTGGATCATGACCATCGGCATGGCCGTCATGGTGCTGGCCCTGACTGGCGCTGGCATCCTGCAAGTCTGGCTGCAACGCCTGCCAACCACAGGCGCCCTCTCCTTCATGGCAACGCAAGACCAGCTGAGCTTCTTCTACTGGATGCGCGTCTGGGGTGGTGTGGGCTTCCTGGTGGGCCTGCTCGCTTACCTCAGCAGCTTCTTCATTGGCGCGGGTGCCAACGAGAACGAACCTGCCACGGGCATGGTGCCCGGACGTGCCTGAAATTGACCGCTATGAACGTTCTTCCACAGCACACGCCGCCTTACTACGCGGCGCAGGGAGCTGAATGCCAGTTGTTTGAACATGCATGGCAACAACAGTTGCCGCTGCTGATCAAGGGACCCACCGGCTGTGGCAAGACCCGTTTTGTGGAACACATGGCGGCCCGTCTGGGCCGTCCACTGGTCACCGTGTCCTGCCACGACGACCTCAGCGCCTCCGATCTCGTGGGGCGCTTTCTGATTGGCCAGGGCAATACAGTGTGGTCTGATGGTCCGTTGGCCCGCGCAGTGCGCAACGGCGCCATCTGCTACCTCGATGAGGTGGTCGAAGCTCGCAAGGACACCACCGTGGTGCTGCATCCACTGGCGGACGACCGGCGCATTTTGCCGATCGAACGCACGGGGGAAGAGTTGGCAGCGCCACCAGAATTCATGCTGGTGATCTCGTACAACCCGGGTTACCAGAATCTTCTCAAGGGCCTCAAGCCCAGCACACGGCAGCGCTTTGTGGCGTTGAGCCTGGACTACCCTGCCCCCGACATTGAGCGCACCATCGTGCAGAACGAGACAGGTGTCTCCGAAATCATAGCTGGGCAACTGGTGCGCCTGGCAACCGCGTTACGCTGTCTGACCGATCATGACCTGGAAGAAACAGCCAGCACCCGGCTGCTGGTAGCCGCTGGGCGCCTGGCCGCATCGGGTCTGCCACTGGGACTGGCATGCCGTGCCGCCATCATTGATGCGCTGACGGACGATGCGGATACCGCCGTCGCGCTGCGCGAGGTGGTACGTGCTGTCATCGGCGATGAAAGCTGATGTAGGCGCACAGGCCTCCAGCACCGCGCGTCTGCAGGCATGGCGCCGCCGAACACAGGGCGGCTTTTTTCTTCTGTTTTTGCTGGCTCCCGCACTGAACCTGCTGCGTTTTGACCTGCATGAGGCCCAACTGTGGTTTCTGGGCATGCGCTGGTCGTTGGGTATTGATGCGCTGGCACGCGGCGAAGTCAGCGCAACCCAGGCGGGCATAACCCTGCTCCTGCGCGCTTTTGTGCCCGCCGTGCTCTTCATCGTCGTATTTCTGGGCATTGCCTACCGCTACGGGCGCATCTACTGCGGCTGGTTGTGCCCCCATTTTTCTGCCGTTGAAACCCTCAACACGCTGCTGCACCGCGCCTGCGGCAAGCTCAGCCTGTGGGACAAAGCCACCACCCCCCGCGCCGGCGTCGACCCGTCTCCCCGGTGGTGGCCACTGTTTGCCTTGAGCTGCCTGACGATGGGCTTTGTGTGGGCCATCACGCTACTGACCTACCTGTTGCCTCCCGCAGAAATCTGGGGCCGGCTGTTGCAAGGCACCCTGACGCCCGGGCCCACACGCTTTCTGCTGGTGGCCACGTTGCTGTTCACGCTGGAGTTCGCCTTCGCACGGCATCTGTTTTGCCGCTTTGGTTGCGCCGTAGGGCTGTTCCAGAGTCTGGCCTGGATGGCCAACCCACGGGGCATGGTGGTGGCTTTCACCCGCGAACGCGCACGCGACTGCAAGACCTGCCGCCATGAAACCGCCGAAGGCAAGGCGCTGCCCGGGGCAGCCGCCCTGACGGCGCTTCCGGGAAACGCCTGCGATGCGGTTTGCCCCATGCGCCTGCACCCGCGCAATATCAAGCGGCTCATGTTCTCCTGCGTGCAATGCGGCCAGTGCCTGACAGCGTGCGATGCCACCCAGTCCGCGCAGCACCGTAGCCCAACCCTGCAATGGGAAATCGGCGAAGCGGCTTTGCGTGAAACCCTGCGCCAGCGCCGCGAAGAACTCCAGGACAAGCGCTGATGGAAGAACTGGTAGGCCGCTGGTGGCACGAGGCGCTGACCCACTGGACGCGTCCCGAGCATGCGGCTTTTTCGGTCAGCCTGGATGAAGCCAAAAAATCCATCGGCATCATGTTTCGCGCGGCGGGCGGCGCAGGCCATGTGCGGCTCACTGAAGCCACGTCGCAGCGCACGGGCGGTGCCCAACCCTGGCTGAACCGCCTGGCGGGCACGCCCCAACGCGCGGCGCTGACCGTGCTGGAGCCGCAGGTACTGGCCTTGCCCCCCGCGCTGGCCGTTTTTCCGGACCGCGCGCTGAACCACGACCTGTATCTATGGCTGGCATTGCTGTCCGCACACTACACGCACGGCAATGGGTGGGTGGCGGACAACCTGCAAGCGACTGACCATGCACTGCAGGCCTTTCCCGGGTTTGCACCGCGTTACCAGGCGCTGCGCGACGCCCACCTGGCCCAGCGCCCGGACCCAGCCGCACTCAAGGGACGCCACGCTGCAGCCGAACGCTGCATACAGACCGCTCTGCGCGACCAGACGCCAGATTATCTGGACCTGGTCTGTGCGGACGTAGCTCCGGTATGGCTCTGGATGGGTGCCGTCGAATCGTTTGCGCCAGGCGCTGAGCGGAGCACCCAACCCACCACGCCAACTGACCCACGCAAAGCAGCGGACAAGAACGACACCCAGCGCCGCCGCGCCAGCACACGCCAGTACGACACCGAACGCAACCCATTTATCCTGCCGTTCCGCGCCGAGGCGCTGATGAGCTGGAACGAAATGGTGCGTGTCAACCGCAGCACCGACGACGAAGACGATGGCAGCGCCATGCGCGCCGCCAATGACATGGAGACACTGAGCATCACCCCCGACGGCCAGTCTCTGGCCGCACGGGTGAAGTTCGACCTGGACCTGCCCAGCAGCAGCGCAGACGATCTGCCGCTGGGACCTGGGACCCACTTTCCCGAGTACGACTACCGCAAGGGCGTGCTGATCCCGGCACACTGCTGCCTGCAGGAGCGCATCGCCCGCCCGGGCACCGCCTTTGTGCCGTCTCCAGCCCTGCGCAACACCGCGCGTGCCATGCGCAAGCGCCTGGAAATTTTGCGCGATGCGCCGCGCCAGCAGCGCGGCCAGCAAAGTGGTGACGACATTGACCTGGACGCCTGGATCCGACTGCAAGCCGACGCTGTGGGCGACCAGGCCTTGCGCAGCGACACCCCCGCCGTCTACACGCGCCGGGTACGTGGGGAACGCAGCCTCTCCACCCTGCTGCTGGCGGACCTGTCGCAATCCACCGATGCCTATGCCAGCGACACCGAGAGGGTGATCGATGTGATCCGCGATGCACTCTATGTGTTTGGCGAAGCACTCACCGCCGTGGGCGACCCGTTTGCCATGTGGGGCTTCAGCTCGGTGCGACGCCAGAATGTGCGCATGCAGCGCATCTTGGATTTTGACGAACGCTGGAGCGACGCGTCCCGTGCACGCGTGGGCGCCATCCGCCCCGGCTACTACACCCGCATGGGCGCAGCGGTGCGCCATGCCACAGCGCAACTGCAGGTTCGGCCCGAGCGCAAGCGCCTGCTGATGCTGCTGACCGACGGCAAACCCAATGACCTCGATGTGTACGAGGGTCGCTATGGCCTGGAGGACACGCGCCACGCCATCCACGAGGCACGTACCGCCGGACTGACGCCATTCTGTGTGACCATCGACACCGACGCACACGACTACCTGCCCATGCTGTTTGGCCGCCAGGGCTACGCCATGGTGCACCGCCCACAGGACCTGGTGCGACGCCTGACGCAGGCTTGGACTATGCTTGCACGCTAATCCACACACGGGGGGCCACACGGGCTCCAGCCACGGTGTCTGTTTCAAGCTTCTCTTTGCGACGCCGCGCGGTCCTGGGCTGGGGCGCTGCCAGCGGCCTGGCACTGGTGCCTGCCGCCCACGCCCTGCCCCCGCGCAAGCTCGCGTTTCCCCGCGATGCGGGCGCACACCCTGACTTTCGCACCGAGTGGTGGTACATCACCGGCTATGCCAATGCGGGTGGCGAGCAGGCAGCACTCGGCTTTCAGGTGACGTTCTTTCGCAGCCGGGTGGAGGCGACACAGACGATGCAGTCCAGTATGGCCGCCAAACAGCTACTGTTTGCACACGCCGCCGTGACCGATGTGCGCGGCAAAAAACTCTGGCACGACCAGCGCATTGCCCGCTGGTCCGGCGCGGCGCCGGGCACCAACCCGGTGGACACGGCACATGCCAGCACCCGGGACACGGCGATCACCCTGAACCACTGGACCCTGCTGCGCGATGGCAGCGACTTGCAGGCCAAAGTCACTGGTACGGACTTCGCGCTGGACCTGCGCTTTGTGCAGACGCAGCCCGTGCTGCTGCAAGGCGCAGATGGCCTGTCGCGCAAGGGGCCGGACGCCGGGCAGGCCAGCTATTACTACAGCCTGCCGCAACTGGAAGTCAGCGGCAGCATTACGCTGCAGGGGAAGGTTCGCACGCTGGGCGCAGGCAGCACGGCATGGCTGGACCACGAGTGGAGCCAGGAGGTGTTGCACCCGCAGGCCGTGGGCTGGGACTGGATGGGCATCAACCTGTTCGACGGCAGCGCGCTGACCGCCTTCCAGCTACGCGACAAGGAGGGCAACGCCCTGTGGGATGGCGGATCGTTCCGCAGCGCACCCTCTGCCGGGGGCACCCGCTATGCATTCGCGCGCGGCGAGGTGCTGTTCCGCCCCCTGCGCAGCTGGCGCAGCCCGCTGAGCCAGGCCAGCTATCCGGTGGAGTGGATCGTGCGCACACCGGCCGACTACTACACCGTCAAGGCGGTCGTGG
The DNA here is from genome assembly GCA_963205375.1 of Pseudomonadota bacterium. GTDB lineage: Bacteria > Pseudomonadota > Gammaproteobacteria > Burkholderiales > Burkholderiaceae_C > Allorhodoferax. The sequence continues at coordinate 24,483 of CAUJJV010000083.1, read as the reverse complement.
ACAACCAGGAGCTCGACAGCCGCAACTCCACAGGCGCCATCTATTGGGAGGGTCTGTGCGAGGTGTGGAATAGCAACAACCGCTTGGTCGGGCGCGGGTATCTGGAAATGACCGGCTACGCCGCGGCGTTGAAACTGTGATGGTCCACTAAAAACGCTACACTTTTAGTAGCGACATGCGCAATATGGACGGGGGCTAGAGGCCAATTTCTCTATATTTATGCCCTTGCCTTGCCTCCACCGCCTTGACCCCCATCTAAGCAGCCATGACTTCTTCTGACCGCCCCAAATCCACCAACCCCAAATCGCTCTCCGGTCTGCTGCCGTTTCTGCGGCCGTATCGAGGCCGCATTGGCCTGGCGCTGCTGTTTCTGGTGCTGGCGGCCGGGGCCATGCTGGCCTTCCCCGTGGCACTGCGCAGCCTGATCGACGGTGGGCTGGTGCAGGCCGACAAGGGTGCGCAGGTGATGGCGCTGCGCGAACACTTTGCGGCGCTGTTTGCCGTGGCCGTGGCACTGGGCCTGTTTTCGGCCTGCCGCTTCTACATGGTGAGCTGGCTGGGCGAACGCGTAACCGCCGACCTGCGCAATGCGGTCTACAGCCACGTGCTCAAGCAGAGCCCCGAATTCTTTGAAACCACGCAAACCGGCGAAGTGCTCTCGCGCCTGTCGGCCGACACCACGCTGGTGCAAACCGTGGTGGGCTCGTCGCTGAGCATGGGGCTGCGCAATGCGGTGATGGGCTTGGGCGCGCTGGCGGTGCTGGTCTGGACCAACCCGGTGGTGATGCTGCAGGTGCTGGTGGTGCTGGTGCTGATCGTGCTGCCCAGCCTGTGGTTTGGCCGACGGGTGCGCAAACTCTCTCGCGCGTCTCAAGACCGGGTGGCGGACTCCAGTGCGATTGCGGCCGAGGTGCTCAACGCCATTCCCGTGGTGCAAAGCTACACGGCTGAGGGACGAGAGACGCAGCGGTTTGTCACCTCGACCGACAACGCGTTTGCCACTGCCACCAAGCGCAGCCTGATGCGTTCGGTGCTGGTGGCCTTCATCATCATTGCCACGTCGGCCGCGCTGCTGTGGGGTCTGTACCAGGGCACGCAGGCGGTTGCCGAAGGCCGCATCAGCGCGGGCCACCTCGGGCAAACCGTGGTGTACGTGATCATTCTGGCCAGCGCCTTTGCAGTGCTGGGCGAGGTGTATGGCGACCTGCTGCGCGCAGCGGGTGCCACCGAGCGGCTGATGGAGCTGCTAGGCACCCAGTCTCCCATCACTTCACCCTCAAATCCGGCTCTAGCCCCCATGCCTGCTGCGGGAAGCGCTATCAAATTCGAAGCAATCAATTTTCACTACCCATCCCGCCCGCAGCAGGCGGCATTGCAGGACTTCAGCCTCGATGTGCATCCCGGGCAGACCGTGGCCATCGTGGGACCGAGCGGTGCGGGCAAGAGCACGGTGTTCCAGCTGCTGCTGCGTTACTACGACCCGCAGAGCGGCCAGATCGTGCTCGATGGTGTGGGTACACGCGCCATGGCTTTGGACGCGCTGCGCCAGCGCGTGGGCATTGTGCCGCAGGACGCCGTGATTTTTTCCAGCACGGCACTGGAGAACATCCGCTATGGCAAACCCGAGGCCACCGATGCCGAGGTGCACGCCGCCGCCCATGCCGCCTTTGCGCACGAATTCATCCAGGACTTGCCCGAGGGCTACAACACCTTCCTGGGCGAGCGCGGGGTGCGCCTGTCGGGCGGACAGCGCCAGCGCATTGCCATTGCACGCGCCATGCTCAAAAACCCGCCCCTGCTGCTGCTGGACGAAGCCACCAGCGCGCTGGACGCCGAGAGCGAACGCATGGTGCAGGCGGCACTGGAGTCGGCCATGCGCGACCGCACCACGCTGGTCATTGCCCACCGGCTGGCCACGGTACAAAAGGCCGATTTGATCGTGGTACTGGACCACGGCCGGCTGGTGGAGCAAGGGACGCACGCCGAACTGGTGGCACGTGGCGGGGTGTACGCCGGACTGGCGGCCTTGCAATTCAACGCCTGATAGCAGGTTTTGCACACGACAAAGCATTGAAAAGCGCGGGGTATGTGCCTAAAATCAAGGCATTCACTCCCGGGAGATTTTCCATGGACGTCAGCAAAGCCAAACCCCAGCAAGTACAACAGGTGCAAGCCACCAAGCGCGCCGAGCAGGTGCAGCAGACTCAGCGCCGCGAAGCGCAGGTGCAAGCTGAACAGGCACAGACACAAAAAGCCGCCGAGAACAAACCCCGTCCCAATGTGAACGGCCAGGGCCAGACCATCGGAACCCGCCTGAACGTCACGGCCTGAACACCGCGCCGGTCTGACAGGAACCACCCAGTGGTTGCCATCACCGCCACCAGCAACGCGACGCCGTCTTTGCAGTCGGTGTTGAATCGTTCGCGCGTGGAGCAGGCCGGGCGTGAAGCCGAGCAAGCAGAAGCCAACGCGCAGCAGTTGCGTGCGCAGGCCAACGAGGAAGAACGTAAAGCCCAGCAAGGCCAGGAAAAGGTGCGCACCCTGACGGCACAAGCCCGCCAATCGGACGCAACCTACACGTCTGCGGTCAAGGGCAGCACCTCCGAAGTACCGCCCGAAACGCAGGACTTCATCGAGCGCCTGTACAAGGCCACCAGCCAGAAGTTCACCGACAGCGGCAACGCACTCAAGACCACGGCGAACGGCTCGCCCGTCATCAATATTCAGGGCCAGTCGACGGGACGCATCGTCAACATCTCGGCCTGACCAGACACCGCCTGCGAGCACGCACGCCATTCGCCCGGTTATTACATTTCTGCATAGTTTCACTAAAACTCAGCCTTAGACAGGCTGAGGCGACGCGCCTAGAGTGCGGGGCTTGACGACTTACCACAGGAGCCCGCATGTCGCACCCGACCGCCCCCACAGGCACTGCATCGCATTTGAACAACCCGTACGGACACCCACTGCCGTCGTACCTCCAAGCCGACCAACTGGGTCCCTGGGGCATTTACCTGCAGCAAGTCGACCGCGTGATTCCCTACCTGGGGCATCTGGCGCGCTGGGCGGAAACCCTCAAGCGGCCCAAGCGGGCGCTGATTGTGGACGTCCCCATCCAGCTGGACAACGGCACCGTGGCGCACTTTGAAGGCTACCGCGTGCAGCACAACACCTCTCGCGGACCCGGCAAGGGGGGCGTGCGGTTTCACCAGGATGTGAGGCTGTCGGAAGTGATGGCGCTCTCAGCCTGGATGTCGATCAAGAATGCTGCCGTCAACGTGCCCTATGGCGGTGCCAAGGGCGGCATCCGCGTGGACCCCAAGACGCTGTCGCGCGGTGAACTGGAACGCATGACACGCCGCTACACCAGCGAGATCGGCATCATCATCGGCCCCACCAAGGACATCCCGGCGCCCGATGTCAACACCAATGAGCAAATCATGGCGTGGATGATGGACACCTATTCGATGAATGAGGGTGCCACAGCCACGGGCGTGGTCACGGGCAAGCCGATTGACCTGGGTGGCTCACTGGGCCGGCGTGAAGCCACAGGGCGCGGCGTATACACCGTGGGCGTGGAGGCGGCCCACCACATTGGGCTGGACGTGACCCACGCCCGGGTTGCTGTGCAGGGCTTTGGCAATGTAGGCGGTATCGCCGGCAAATTGTTTGCCCAGGCGGGTGCCCGCGTGGTGGCCGTGCAGGACCATGGCGGCACGATCTATCGTGAGTCGGGACTCGATGTGCCCGCGCTGTTGGCCCACGTCGCACTGACCGGCTCCGTGGCGGGCTTCGCACACGCGGAGGTGATCTCCCAGGATGCATTCTGGGATGTGGACTGCGACATCCTCATTCCTGCCGCACTGGAACAGCAGATCACGGCAGCCAATGCAGGGCGCATCCAAGCCCGTCTGGTGATTGAGGGTGCCAATGGACCGACCACACCACAGGCCGATGACATCCTGCAGGAACGCGGCATTCTGGTGCTACCCGACGTCATTGCCAACGCAGGTGGCGTGACGGTCAGCTACTTCGAGTGGGTGCAGGATTTCTCCAGCTTTTTCTGGAGCGAAGACGAAATCAATGCCCGTCTGGTACGCATCATGAAGGAAGCATTTGCCGGTGTGTGGCAGGTGGCACAGGACCACAAGGTCAGCCTGCGTACCGCCACTTTCATCGTGGCCTGCAAACGAATACTGCACGCACGCGAGTTGCGGGGTCTGTACCCCTGAGCATGAAGTGCTCCTGCAAGGATTTACTGCAGGGGTTCCTTCAACGCATCCGGTATCAGCAGCGGAACCACGTCGATCCCTTCTTCGACCAGCGCCTGCGCCTCGTCCGGGGTGGTCTTGCCGCGGATGGCTCGCTCCTCGGCTTCGCCGTAGTGCATCTTGCGGGCCTCCTCGGCAAAGCGGTTGCCTACATCGGTGGTGTTGGCCATCACATGGCGGGCTGCAGCCATCCATGCGGCAGCCAGGGCAGGCTGGCTCGCTACGGGTACCGCTTCGGTTGATTCCTTTGCGGGTGCATGCTGTGCGCCGGAAAGGCTAAGTCGGGGTGCACTGAGTTTCTTGACCACGTCAGGGTGCCCACATAGAGGGCACTGCACCAGGGATTGCGCAAGCTGCGTCTGAAAATCGTCTTCAGACGCAAACCAGCCCTCAAAGGTGTGGCCGTTCGAGCATTGCAGATCCAGAACTTTCATGCACGTATTGTCAACCCGCCAGTGCTTCGCCGCTGTTCTGCCACGGTAAAGCCCATGCGCCCGCAAGTACGTTCTGCAACCACAAAGCCCCCGTCAGCGTCTTGGCATCGGTGACCTTGCCTTCAAAACACCATTGCAACAGTTCCTGCGGAGTCGCAGTGATTACGTCCAGAAACTCCCCCTGGTCGAGCTTGCGCTCCCCCAGGGTCAGGCCTCGGGCAAACCAGATGTCGATGAATTCCGTGGAGTACGCAATGACCGGGTGCATCACACCCGCACGGGCCCACTCGGTGGCGGTGTAACCGGTCTCTTCGCGCAGCTCCCGTTGCGCACAGGCCAGCACACTTTCATCGGCGTCGAGCTTGCCGGCCGGAAATTCGATCATCACCTGCCCGACGGGATAACGGAATTGCCGCTCCAGCACCACACGAACCTGCCCCTGTGCATCCGTGAGCAAAGGAATGACCATGACGGCCCCCGGGTGCACCACATATTCGCGCACGGAACTCTGCCCATCCGGCAACCGCACGGTATCGCGAAATGCGTGCAGAAAGACGCCCTTGAGAACTTCCTGGCTCGACGTCCGGGTTTCAATCAGGTGGCTATCGCCCATGGCTCCCGCCAGATTAATCTCTGTGCCGCAACAGATAGCGGTAGACGAAGCCAGGGAACGCAAAGGTCAGGAAGAGTGTGACCGTGATGGCGTAGAACTCCCAAGTCTGCGGAACAATCTGGCCAGCACGGTTTTCGAGAAACAATCCGACCAGACCCGACAGCAGATAGAGCGCCAGCAACTCCAGCAGACGCACACCCAATGACTTGGGGCTTGGCCGTGCGATCACGCCGAACAGCTTCTGGCTGAAAAATGGCAAGTTCGCTGCCACCAATGCGAGCACCAGTACCAGCCAGACAGAAACAGAAGTGGTCACGCAGGCAGACTCAGATCAGCAGCCAAAAACCGCTCAGGTTCCCAGCATTTGCAGCACCGAACGCGCGCAAATATCCATGAGACCGCTGGGCAGCAAGCCCAGAATGAGCACCAGAGCCCCGTTGATGCTCAAGACTGCGCGCACATCCATGGGAGCAACCACATGGGTGGCCGTGATCGGCTCGTCAAAGTACATGACCTTGATGAGTCGCAGGTAGTAGAAAGCACCGATGAGGGACATCAGGACAGCGAAGATCGCCAGGCCGAGGTACAGCGCCTGACCGGACGCCACCAATGCCTGGAGCACTGACAGCTTGGCGTAGAAACCGACCATGGGCGGGATGCCTGCCAGGGAGAACAGGCAGACAGCCATCACACCGGCATACAAGGGACTGCGCTGGTTCAGACCAGCAAAGTCCGCAATCTCTTCGCTCTCGAAACCCTCGCGGGACAACAGCAGCAGCACACCGAAGCTGGCCAGTGTCGTGAGAACGTAGCTGACCACATAGAACATCGCCGAGCTGTAGGCATTGGCTGCAGACAGGGTATTGCCATTGACAACACCAGACATCAAACCCAGCAGCACAAAACCCATCTGGGAAATCGTGGAGAAGGCCAGCATGCGCTTGACATTGGTCTGCGCGATGGCCGCCAGGTTACCAATCAACAGCGAACCTACCGCCAGCACCATCAGCATTTGTTGCCAGTCAAAGGCCAGCGGCAGCATGCCTTCCACCAGCAGCCGAATCACGATGGCAAATGCCGCAAGCTTGGGAGCGCCGCCAATCATCAGCGTAATGGCGGTGGGGGCGCCCTGGTACACGTCGGGGATCCACATATGGAAAGGCACCACACCGAGCTTGAACGCCAGGCCGGCGACGATAAACACCAAACCAAACACCAACACCTGGTGGCGCACTTGGCCGGAAACGATGGCCTTGAAAATCATATTGATGTCCAGCGAACCTGTGGCGCCATACATCATCGACATACCGTACAGCAGGAAGCCCGAAGCCAGGGCGCCCAGCACAAAGTACTTCATGGCAGCTTCGGTCGCCGTCGCGTTGTCGCGGCGCAAAGCCACGAGGGCGTAACTGGACAGGGTCAGCAACTCCAGTCCCATGTAGATCACCAGGAGGTTGTTCCCGGAAATCATCACGAACATACCGAGAAGGGCAAACATGCTCAGTGTGAAGAACTCACCGCCGCGCAGCATATCCCGCTGTCCCGCATAAGGGCGACCATAAACCAGTGTCACCATGACTGCCACAGTGGCAAAACACTTGAGCCAATTGCCCATGGAGTCACTGACCACCATGTTGCCGAACGCGTACATGGTGGCCCCGCCCGTAGCGTAGGCCGCCTGAAGGATGGCCACCACGGCCAGGGTCAACAGGGTTAGTGCATAGGTCCGTCCACGCAGGGGCGACTTGACGCCCAGATCCAGCAGCGCGATGGCACACGCCATGGCAAACAGAATGATCTCGGGGTAAACGGCGATCCAACTGATTTTGTCAATCATCTTAGGTCTCTCAATTCAGTTTGATCAGTTCAGCTTGGAAATCGCAACGTGCTTGAGCAGCTGCGCAACCGAAGCATCCATGACGTCAGTAAACGGCTTGGGATAAATGCCCATGTAGAGCACCGCAATGGCCAGGAGCGCCAGCATGGTGAACTCACGCGCATTGATGTCGACCAAGGCCTTCACATCGTCATTGGCGACCGGGCCGAGGTACACGCGCTTGAACATCCATAGCGTATAGGCCGCACCAAAAATCAGCGCACTGGCGGCCGCAAAACCGATCCAGAAGTTGAACTTGACTGCACCCAGAATCACCATCCACTCACCCACGAATCCAGCGGTACCCGGCAGACCGCAGTTGGCCATCGCAAACAGCAGGCCAAATGCCGCGAATTTGGGCATGGTGTTGACCACGCCGCCATAGCTCGCGATTTCGCGTGAATGCACGCGGTCATACAGTACACCGATGGACAGGAACATGGCGCCCGATACAAAACCGTGCGCAATCATCTGAACCAATCCCCCGGAAACACCCAGATCATTGAAGATGAAAAAACCCAGCGTCACAAAACCCATATGGGCCACAGAGGAATAAGCCACCAGTTTCTTCATGTCCTGTTGCACCATGGCCACCAGACCGACGTAGACGACCGCCACCAGTGACAGTGTGATCATCAGCCAGGCCCATTCATGTGCGGCGTCGGGCGCAATCGGCAGGGAGAAGCGCAGAAAACCATAGGCTCCGAGCTTCAACATGATGGCGGCCAGAACCGCGGAACCACCCGTAGGCGCTTCCACGTGGACATCGGGCAACCAGGTGTGCACCGGCCACATAGGCACCTTGACGGCGAATGCTGCGAAGAAGGCAAAGAACAGGAACGTCTGAGCAGTCTTGCCAAGCGGCAGTGCGTGCCACACCGCCAGATCAAAGCTGCCGCCCGACGCGGTGTACAGGTAAATCAGTGCCACCAGCATGAGCAGCGAACCCATCAGCGTATACAGGAAGAACTTGAACGCGGCATAGATCTTGTTCGGACCGCCCCAGATACCAATGATCAGGTACATCGGGATCAGCGTGGCTTCGAAAAAGACGTAGAACAACAGTCCATCGAGTGCACAGAACACGCCGATCATCAAACCGCTCAGAATCAGGAAGGCGCCCATGTACTGGTTGACGCGGCGGGTGATGACCTCCCAACCGGCGATGACAACGATCACATTGATAAATGCCGTCAGCAGCACAAACCAGAAAGAAATGCCATCCACACCGAGGTGGTAATTGACATTGAAGCGCTCAATCCAGGAGGCCTTCTCAACGAACTGCATGGCTGCAGACGCGGTATTGAACTGTCCGTACAGCGGCAGCGTCACCAGCAGGCTGATGATCGAGCCAATCAAGGCCACCCAACGCACCATACCGAGTTGGTCGTCGCGTCCCAACGCCAGCAAAATCACTCCGAACGCAATGGGCGTCCAGATCGCAAGGCTCAACAATCCCATGTTCTTTTTCTCCTACTTGAGCCAGACGAAATACGTCATGAGCACAAAAATGCCCAAAATCATGACCAGGGCGTAGTGGTACAGGTAACCCGTCTGCAACTTGCGCGCAACGCCGGCAATGGCGCCCACCACTTTCCATGAACCATTGACCACCAGACCGTCAATCAGCGTCTGGTCCCCACCCTTCCACAGACCGGTTCCCAGAGCTCGGGCACCACGGGCCAGAATGTTCTCGTTGATCCAATCGAGGTAGTACTTGTTCTCCAGCAGTTTGAAGACCGGCATGACATTGCGCTTGATCGCTGCGGGCACAGCCGGGTTCACCAGATACATGTAGTAGGCAACGGCAACACCCGCCAGCGCAAGCCAGAACGGCAAGGTGCTGAAGGCGTGGGCCGCCATGGCCAGCGGACCGTGGAATGCGTGGGCCAACTCCTCCATCACAGGGTGTTTCGAAGCGTTCACGAAGATGGCGTCTTTGAAAAACTCGCCATACAACATGGGACCGATCGCCAGGTAACCAATCACCACGGAGGGAATGGCCAGCAGTACCAGCGGTACGGTCACGACCCAGGGCGACTCGTGCGGCTTGTGGTGTCCGTGATGGTCATCATGCCCGTGCGCATCATGGTGATCGTCGTGGTGAGCATCCGGATTTTGGTCGAAGCGCTCTTTTCCGTGGAACACCAGGAAATACATGCGGAACGAATAAAAAGCTGTGACAAACACGCCAGCCAGAACGGCGAAAGATGCAAATCCGGCAGCTGGCAGGTGGCTTTCGAGAACCGCCTCAATAATGCTGTCCTTGGAATAGAACCCGGCAAACAGCGGTGTACCAATCAGTGCCAGCGAACCGAGCAGCGACGTGATCCAGGTAATGGGCATGTACTTGCGCAGGCCACCCATCCAGCGGATGTCCTGGTTGTGGTGCACACCCATGATGACCGAACCCGCGCCGAGGAACAGCAACGCCTTGAAGAAAGCGTGCGTCATCAAGTGGAATACTGCGACCGAGTAAGCAGAGGCACCCAGCGCCACTGTCATATAGCCCAGCTGCGACAGCGTGGAATAGGCCACCACACGCTTGATGTCATTCTGGATGATGCCCAGGAAGCCCATGAACAGGGCCGTGATGGCGCCGATCACCAGAATGAAGTTGAGTGCTGTGTCGCTAAGTTCAAACAGCGGCGACATGCGGGCAACCATGAAAATACCAGCGGTCACCATCGTCGCGGCGTGAATCAGCGCGGAAATCGGAGTGGGGCCTTCCATGGAGTCCGGCAGCCACACATGCAGCGGGAACTGCGCCGATTTGCCCATGGCACCAATAAACAGGCAAATGCAGATGACGGTCACCAGCATCCAGTCCGTGCCAGGAAATGCCATTGCAGACAGTTCACCCGCTTTGGCGAATACTTCTGTGTAGTTGAGGGTGCCACCAAAGGCCACAATCAAACCGATGCCAAGAATGAACCCGAAGTCACCCACACGGTTAACCAAGAACGCCTTCATATTGGCAAAAATGGCTGTGGGCTTGTTGAACCAGAATCCAATCAGCAAATAGGACACCAAACCCACTGCTTCCCAACCGAAGAACAGTTGCAGCAGGTTGTTGCTCATGACGAGCATCAACATGGAGAAGGTGAACAACGAGATGTAGGCGAAGAAACGGTTGTAGCCCTCGTCTTCCTCCATGTAGCCGATGGTGTAGATGTGCACCATCAGCGAGACAAAGGTGACCACGCACATCATCATGGCGGTCAGGCCGTCGACCAGAAACCCGATTTCCATCTTCAGTCCGCCGACGACCATCCAGGTGTAGAGGGTCTCGTTAAAACGGGCCCCTTCCATGGCAACCGACTTGAGTGTCAGCGCGGACAGGATAAAAGCGACCAGTACGCCAAGAATGGTCAGCGTATGACTCAGACGGCGACCGATCCAGTTGCCACCAAATTTGGTGCCAAAAATACCCGCCAGAGCGGATCCCACCAAGGGTGCCAGCGGGACCGCAAGCAGTGTAGAAGCAGACAGGGTTTGACTCATCTTATTAACCCTTGAGCGTATTGAGTTCGTCCACATTGATGCTGGACTTGTTACGGAACAGCAGCACCAGAATGGCCAAGCCGATCGCGGACTCCGCAGCAGCCACCGTCAGAATGAAGAACACGAAAATCTGACCGTGCAGGTCATGCAGGTAATGCGAAAAGGCGACGAAATTGGTATTGACAGCCAGCAACATCAGTTCAATGGCCATCAACAACACGATCAGGTTCTTCCGGTTCAGGAAGATGCCTACCACCGACAGGGCAAACAGCATGCCACCCAGTGAGAGGAAATGTCCAAGTGTCAAAGTCATGCTTTGGTCTCCGCTTGCGTAGCAGCCTGTGTGGGCGCGGGGGCCTCACGTGTGGCATCCATCTTGACCACGGCCATTCGGTCGCGCGCCTTGACGCGCACCTGATCGCCTGGGCTGACATATTTGCTGTCCTTGCGGGCACGCAGCGTCAGCGCGATCGCCGCAATCATGGCCACCAGCAGAATGGCTGCAGCCACCTCCAGCGGGTAGAGGTACTTCGTGTACAGCAATATGCCGAGCTCTTTGGTATTGGAGGCGCCAGGCACAACAGCCTGGGGTTCATCCACAACGCGGAACCCGCCCATCAAGACTGCAGACATCTCCAGTGCAATGACCACCCCCAGAATGGCGGCGAGAGGGAAATGCTTCCAGAAGCCTACCCGCAGATTTTCCACGTTCACGTCCATCATCATCACGACGAACAGGAACAACACCATCACCGCACCCACGTACACCAGCACCAGCGTAATCGACAGGAACTCAGCCTTCAAAAGCATCCATACCAAGGCCGCCTGGAAGAAGGTCAGTACGAGAAATAGCACGGCATGCACCGGGTTACGTGCAGTGATCACACGAAACGCTGCAAACAGCATGACTGCCGAGAAAATGTAGAACAGACCAGTCGTGACACTCATAATTCAGTTTCTTTCTTGCGACGGATCAGCGGTACTTGGCGTCAGCCTGCTTATTGGCAGCGATTTCGCTCTCATAGCGATCACCCACGGCCAGCAACATTTCCTTGGTGAAGTACAGGTCACCCCGCTTTTCACCGTGGTATTCCAGAATATGCGTTTCCACGATGGAATCCACCGGGCAACTCTCTTCACAGAAACCGCAAAAAATGCACTTGGTCAAATCGATGTCATAGCGTGTGGTACGACGTGAACCGTCGGCCCGTACATCGGACTCGATCGTGATCGCCATGGCAGGGCAAACGGCCTCACACAATTTGCAGGCGATGCATCGTTCTTCGCCATTTTCATAGCGACGCAACGCATGCAGGCCTCGAAAGCGAGGTGACAGCGGGGTCTTTTCCTCCGGGAACTGCACGGTGACTTTACGGCGGAAAAGATACCGCCCCGTCAGTGCGAGTCCTTTGAAAAGCTCAATCAGCAAAAAGCTGTAGAGGAAATCCTTGAGAGAAAATGCGGAAGGCATAGAGGCAGAAGTGTTAGAAGACATGGATCGTTCCCTCACTTCCAGATGTTCAGGGAGGTCTGCATCCAGACACCCACAACAACCAGCCAGAACAACGTGACAGGAATAAACACTTTCCAGCCCAAACGCATGATCTGGTCATAGCGGTAACGGGGGAAGGTCGCCCGCACCCAGATGAACAGGCTCACCACGAAGCAAGTCTTGATACCCAGCCAGATCCAGCCGGGAATCCAGTCCAGTGCGGCTACCGGCGACAGCCAACCACCCAAGAACAAGGTAGAGGCCAAAATGGAAATCAGCCACATGTTGGCGTACTCAGCCAAGTAGAACATGGCATAGGACATACCCGAGTATTCGACCATGTGGCCAGCAACGATCTCCGCCTCGCCTTCCACCACGTCAAACGGATGGCGATTGGTTTCAGCCAGACCAGAAACAATATAGATCACAAAAATCGGCAACAGTGGCAGCCAGTTCCAGGACAGGAATGACAGCCCCATGTCGGCAAAAGATCCCTTACCCTGGAGCACAACGATCTCGGTAAGGTTCATGCTTCCCGACACCATGAGTACGATGACCAGGCAAAAACCCATGGCAATTTCGTAGCTCACCATCTGTGCGGACGCACGCAGGGCCCCCAGAAACGCGTACTTGGAGTTGGAAGCCCACCCGGCAATCACCACACCATAGACCTCCATGGAGGTGATAGCCATGATAAACAGCAGCCCTGCATTGATGTTGGCGAGCGCAACCTCAGGACCAAAGGGAACCACAGCCCACGCCGCCATAGCCGGCATGATGGTCAGAATGGGACCGATAAAGAACAGGCTCTTATTCGCAGCCGCAGGAACCAAAATTTCCTTGGTCAGCAGTTTCAAAGCATCTGCAATCGGTTGCAGCAAACCCAGAGGACCCACGCGGTTGGGGCCCACGCGCACCTGCATCCAACCCAGGAATTTGCGTTCCCACAGGGTCAAATAGGCAACCGCGCCCATCAGAGGCAATACCACCACCACGATCTTGATCAGCGCCCACAGAACTGGCCACACAACGCCAGTCCACCATGCGTTCGACAGGAGGCCCATGCCACCGTTGTACACCATGTCAATCATGCTTGTGCCTCCTGAACTACCAGTCGTGCATCAGCGGTCAACTGCAGAGATGGCGCACGCCGAACGATGCCATCGAGTTGGTAGATGCCTGCCACGACCGGTGCACCTGCCGCTGCGGACAGATCTGTCGGCAAATTCGCAGCGTTGTTCAATGCGCTGACGGAAACCTGTGCCGGAACGCCACCGCTGGCCTGGTGCATGCCAGCCAGAACATCCTGCGCAGATTCGTAGGCAAAACCTGGCAGATCCAGCATATTGGCGAGTACGCGCAACACTTTCCATGCCGGTCGCGTTTCGGCAAGCGGCTTCACCACGGCATGGAAGCTTTGAACCCGACCTTCCGCGTTCACAAAAGTACCTGGTGTTTCTGTGAATGGCGCAATGGGCAACAGCACATCGCTAAATTCCATATTTGCCTTAAACGGGCTCAGGGTGACAACCATCTCAGCTTTGCCCAGATTTTGGACTGCGGCAGCACCAGCAGCAGAGTCGCGCGCTGGCTCTGTATTGAGCAACAGCACCGCCTTCAAAGCACCGGCCAGCATTTGTCCGGCAGTCAATCCACCCTTGCCAGGCATGGCACCAGCCAGCTGGGCCCCCACGGTATTGGCCGCCTCGGTGAGGTAACCGACGCTTGCGCCGGTCTGCGCTGCGATCCAGTTCGCCAGCCCCAGCAAACCGGAGGCCTGGGCATGGTGTGCTGCTGCATTGCCTAACAGCACTGCCTTGCGTTCACCACCGAGCAACGACTTGGCAATGGCTTGCGCTTCAGGGGTTGCATTTCCGCCGACCGGTGCTGCGACGCCCTTTTCGGCAGCAATCGCAGCAGCAATATCGGCAAGTGCCTGAAGCCACTGCGACGACGCCACTGTCATGGCATTGGCCACGGGCAAAGCCCAATCACTGACACGCTCATTGAGCACATTCACAGCACAACCCAGTTTGGTCGCATGACGAATCCGCAACGCAAACAGAGGGTGGTCCTTGCGCAGGTTGGAACCCACGACCAGCACGCGCTGCAACTGGGACAAGGAAGCGATGGAAGTTCCCAGGTAGCGCGCACCCGGTGCAGTCACAAATTCTGCGTTACGCAGACGGTAGTCGATGTTCTCGCTACCCAAGCCACGCACCAAGGAACCCGCCAAATGCAACTCTTCCAATGTGCTGTGCGGGCTCACCAAAGCGCCCACCGCATTCGCACCGTGGTTGGCCTTGATTTGTTTCAGTCCATTGGCAACATACTCAAGCGCTGTCTGCCAGTCCACGCTCTTCCACACACCACCCTGTTTGAGCAGGGGCGTTGTAAGGCGATCCTCTCCATTGAGAGCTTCGTAAGAGAAACGGTCACGGTCGGCAATCCAGCATTCATTCACCGCATCGTTCTCCAACGGAACGACACGCATCACCTTGTTGTTTTTCACCTGCACAATCAGATTGGCGCCCGTCGAGTCATGCGGACTGACCGACTTGCGACGTGACAGCTCCCAGGTACGGGCGCTGTAACGGAAAGGCTTGCTGGTCAATGCACCAACCGGGCAGATGTCAATCATGTTGCCCGACAACTCGGAATCCACCGTCGCACCAACGAAGGTTTCAATCTCGGCATGCTCACCACGGTGGGACATCCCCAGCTCCATGGCGCCCGCAATTTCCTGACCGAAACGCACGCAACGTGTGCAATGGATGCAGCGGCTCATCTCTTCCATGGAGATCAGCGGGCCCACATCCTTGTGGAACACCACACGCTTTTCTTCTTCATAGCGTGAAGTACTGCCACCATATCCCACGGCCAGATCCTGCAACTGGCACTCGCCACCCTGATCGCAAATAGGGCAATCCAGCGGATGGTTGATCAGCAGGAATTCCATGACCGACTTCTGGGCCTTGATGGCCTTGTCGCTCTTGGTACGAACGATCATGCCTTGCGTTACCGGCGTGGCGCAGGCAGGCATGGGTTTGGGCATCTTCTCCACATCCACCAGGCACATGCGGCAATTGGCAGCAATGCTGAGTTTCTTGTGGTAACAGAAGTGGGGAATGTAGGTACCAGCCTTGTCGGCGGCATGCATGATCATGCTGCCTTCAACAATGTCTACCTTCTTGCCATCGAGTTCGATTTCAATCATTTTGGTATTGCTCAAACGTAGGCTGGAACCACACAGCTCTTGTGCTCAATGTGGTGCACAAACTCGTGCCGGAAATGTTTGATCATGGCGCGTACCGGCATCGCTGCCGCATCGCCCAGGGCACAAATCGTGCGTCCCATGATGTTTTCGGCCACGTTGTCCAGCAGATCCATATCGCTCGGACGCCCGTGTCCAGTCTCAATGCGGTCAACCATGCGTGACAACCAGCCTGTACCTTCACGGCAGGGCGTGCACTGTCCGCAGGACTCATGCATGTAAAAGTAGCTCAGACGCTGCAGTGCCTTGACCATGCAACGCGAATCGTCCATCACAATGACCGCGCCGGAGCCCAGCATGGAGCCTGCCTTGGCAATGGAGTCGTAATCCATCGTGCATTCCATGATGACGGACGCAGGCAACACCGGAGACGATGAACCACCAGGAATCACAGCCTTGAGCTGGCGACCAGCGCGCACGCCACCTGCCAGTTCCAGCAGTTTGGAAAACGGGGTTCCCATCGGGATTTCGTAGTTTCCGGGACGCTCCACGTCACCGCTCACCGAGTAAATCTTGGTGCCACCGTTATTGGGTTTGCCGCACTCCAGGTAGGCCTGCCCCCCGTTGCGAATGATCCAGGGAACCGCTGCGAAAGTTTCCGTGTTGTTGATGGTGGTCGGCTTGCCGTACAGACCGAAACTGGCAGGAAACGGTGGCTTGAAGCGGGGCTGCCCTTTTTTTCCTTCGAGCGACTCCAACAAGGCGGTTTCCTCACCGCAGATGTAGGCGCCAAACCCGTGGGCGGCATGCAGCTGAAAGCTGAAATTCGAGCCCATGATGTTGTTACCCAGAAAGCCGGCCGCGCGGGCTTCTTCCAGTGCTGCCTCAAAGCGCTCGTAGGAACCGAAAATTTCGCCGTGGATGTAGTTGTAACCCACGCTGATGCCCATGGCATAGGCAGCAATGGCCATGCCTTCGATCACGATGTGCGGATTGAACTGCAGAATGTCGCGGTCTTTGCAGGTACCGGGCTCGCCCTCGTCGGAATTGCACACCAGATACTTCTGACCGGGGAACTGGCGGGGCATAAAGCTCCACTTCAGACCGGTCGGAAAGCCTGCACCGCCGCGTCCGCGCAAACCGGACTCTTTGACCGTAGCAATCACCTGGTCCTGGGTGAAGCCTTCGCCTCCATCTTTGCCCAGAATTTTGCGCAGAGCCTGGTACCCACCACGGGCTTCGTAGTCCTTGATGCTCCAGTTCGAACCATTCAGTCCTGCATATATCTGCGGATTGATATGGCGGTCATGGAAACAGGTTTCCACGCCCTTGGCAACAAACTGGTTGATAACGTCCTGCGCGCTCATACCTTGCCCTCCGCGGAACGGATACCGTCCACCAACTGGTCCAGCTTGTCGTTGCTCATGAAACTGCACATCGAGCGGTCGTTGACCAGCAGAACAGGCGAGTCAGCACACGCGCCAAGGCATTCGCTTTGCTGCAGGGTAAACAAACCGTCCGGTGTCGTTTCACCCATCGAGATACCGAGCTTCTTCTCCAGATGGTGAAGAGCCTTTTGCCCATCACGCAGTTGGCACGGCAGGTTCGTACACACGTTGAGCTTGAACTTACCCACCGGTCGCTGGTTGTACATGTTGTAGAAGGTCGTGACCTCATGCACAGCCATGGGCGCCATGCCGAGGTAATCGGCAACGACCTTCTCGCTGTCAGCACTAACGTGCCCGAGCTCCTGCTGGACGATGGACAGGCATGCCATCACAGCAGACTGCTTCTGGTCAGCGGGGTATTTGGCCACTTCTTTGGCGAAGCGGGCTTTGGTAGCGTCGGAGATCATCGATCAATCTCTCCAAAAACAATGTCCATGGTGCCAATGATGGACACCGCGTCGGCGATCATGTGCCCTTGAGCCATCTCGTTGAGGCCCGCCAGATGCGCAAAGCCAGGCGGACGGATCTTCAGGCGATACGGCTTATTGGCACCATCACTGACGATGTAAATACCAAATTCACCCTTCGGATGCTCCACAGCCGCATAGGCCTCGCCTTCCGGCACATGGAAACCTTCAGTGAACAGCTTGAAATGGTGAATCAAGCCTTCCATATTGGTCTTCATGGACTCGCGCGAAGGTGCCGCCACTTTGTGGTTGTCGGTAATGACGGGGCCAGGATTGGCCTTGAGCCAGTCCACGCACTGCTTGATGATGCGGTTGGACTGCTTCATCTCTTCCATGCGCACCAGATAGCGGTCGTACACGTCGCCAGTTTTACCCACGGGGATATCAAAATCCAGCTTATCGTAGGCATCGTAGGGCTGCTTCTTGCGCAGATCCCAGGCAATACCGGAGCCGCGCAACATGGGACCCGTAAAGCCCATATTGAGTGCACGCTCAGGAGTCACGATGCCGATGTTGACCGTGCGCTGCTTCCAGATGCGGTTTTCGGTCAGCAGGGTGTGGTATTCCTCCAGGCACTTGGGAAAGCGCTGGGAAAAGTCGTCAATGAAGTCCAGCAGCGAACCCTGGCGATTCTGGTTGAGCTCAGCCACACCCTTGGCATTACGCACCTTGCTGGCCTTGAACTGGGGCATGGTGTCAGGCAGATCACGGTACACACCTCCAGGACGGAAGTACGCCGCGTGCATGCGTGCACCACTGGCGGCTTCGTACATGTCAAACAGGTCTTCCCGTTCACGGAAGGTGTAGATCAGGATGGTGGAACTGCCGCAATCATTGCCATGCGAACCCAGCCACATCAGGTGGTTGAGCAGACGGGTAATTTCGGAGAACATCACGCGGATGTACTGGGCCCGGATCGGCACTTCGATGCCCAGAAGCTTCTCGATTGCCAGGCAATAGGCGTGCTCATTGCACATCATGGACACGTAATCGAGACGGTCCATATAGGGCAGCGCCTGGATATAGGTCTTGGTCTCAGCCAGCTTCTCCGTCGCACGGTGCAGCAATCCAATGTGCGGATCTGCACGCTGGATGACCTCACCATCGAGCTCGAGCACCAGACGCAAAACGCCGTGTGCCGCAGGGTGCTGCGGTCCAAAGTTCAGGGTGTAGTTTTTGATCTCAGCCATGCATACCTCTGCTTATTGCAGGCCCCCGTAATTGTCTTCACGGACGATACGCGGCGTAATCTCCCGCGTTTCGATCGTGACGGGCTGGTAAATAACGCGCGCCTGTTCGGCATCGAAACGCATTTCCACGTGCCCAGTAACAGGGAAGTCTTTGCGGAAAGGATGGCCAATAAAACCATAGTCCGTCAGAATGCGGCGCAAATCATTGTGCCCATCAAACACAATGCCAAACAGATCAAACGCCTCGCGCTCAAACCAGTTGGCAGAATTCCAGATGTCATTAACCGACGCCACCATGGGCATGTCGTCATCCGGAGCAAACACTTTGAGACGCACACGCTGATTCAGACTCACCGACAGCAAGTGACTCACCACTGCGTAGCGCCGCCCATCCAGAGAACCCGCAGGATACTCAGAGTAGTCCACACCGCACAGGTCGATCAGCTGCTCGAACTGGCATCCCGGCGCATCCCGCAGAGCTTTCGCGACTGCCAGATAGTCAGCAGCCGCCACCTGAACGGTCACTTCGCCCAAGGCTGTAGAAATATGTTTGATTTTTTCACCCAGTACCGCCTCAATGGCAGCCTGGGTCGCTTCAGGGCGAACGGAATAGACAGTCATGGCAATCCTCAAGCCCGCGCAATGGTTTCAGTGCGGCGAATTTTTTGCTGCAACTGCAAAATGCCATACAACAATGCTTCTGCCGTGGGCGGGCAACCCGGAACATACACATCCACGGGAACAACACGATCGCATCCACGCACTACCGAGTAACTGTAATGGTAGTAGCCACCACCATTCGCGCAGGAGCCCATGCTGATCACCCACCGCGGCTCAGACATCTGGTCATACACCTTGCGCAGAGCTGGTGCCATCTTGTTGCACAACGTGCCCGCAACAATCATCAGATCCGACTGGCGCGGACTGGCGCGAAACACCTCGGAACCAAAGCGGCTGATGTCATAGCGCGCTGCCGCCGCATGCATCATCTCCACCGCACAACAGGCCAGACCAAACGTCATGGGCCAGATAGAGCCCGTCTTGGCCCAGTTCATCACCGAGTCGTAACTGGTGGTGACAAAGCCTTCTTTCAGTACACCTTCAATCATTGCTTTACTCCCAGTCCAGGGCGCCTTTTTTCCACATGTACACAAAGCCGATGGTCAGCACTGTGACGAATTCCAGACCGACCAGAAAGCCAAAAGTACCCAACTCCTTGAGGCCTACTGCCCAAGGAAAAAGGAACGCGGTTTCAAGATCGAACAGGATAAACAGAATGGCTACCAGGTAGTAGCGCACGTCAAACTTCATGCGGGCGTCTTCAAACGCCTCGAAGCCGCATTCATAGGGGGAGTTTTTCGCCGGATCAGGCCGATTGGGCCCGAGGATATAGCCGAGGACCTGCGGGACAACGCCGATGCCGATACCGACCAAGATGAACAGAAGGACGGGCAAATATTGATCGAGGTTCATCTTGAGATTCTGATCACCGTTAATTGCCCGAACCAGGCTTGACCCAGGCAGGCAGTTTTGTTTGGTGCCGTCGGCGAGACTCGAACTCGCACAGCTTTCGCCACTACCCCCTCAAGATAGCGTGTCTACCAATTTCACCACGACGGCGGCTCACTAATTACCGGATTGCGTGAGGATCCCCACGGACTATTTTGCTTTCCGGCAAGACTTAGAGTTTACCCTGAAATTGCCCCACTTCAGAGAGGGGCAAGCCAATTACTTGGCGGGAATTTGCGCTGCGCCAGATGCAGGCGCTACGGTAGCAGGCACTTCAGGAGCAGCCGCCGGGGCAACCACCGCAGCACCCTCCAGCACACTGCCAGAACTTGCAGGACGCAGGTTGCCAAAATAGGCCAAAGCCAATGTGCAGACAAAAAACACGGTGGCCAGCACTGCAGTGGTGCGGGACAGGAAGTTGGCACTGCCACTGGCCCCAAACAGGCTGCCAGAACCGCCACTGCCAAATGCAGCCCCCATGTCGGCGCCTTTGCCGTGCTGCACAAGGATCAGGCCGATCATGGCCAGCGCGGACAGCATTTGAACTGTCAGGATGATGGTTACTGCGATGCTCATATTCAACTCCAAACTAATAAACGGATACGCGCGCCCGTTAACGGGCTGCGGCGACGATAGACAGGAAATCAGGGGCTTTGAGTGAGGCTCCGCCCACCAGTCCGCCATCAATGTCGGTTTGTGCCAGCAATTGCGCCGCATTCGCCGCATTCATGCTGCCACCATAGAGGATGTGTACGCGGTCAGCGTGCGGGGTGGCCGCCTTGAGTTGCGCGCGCAACACGGCGTGCACCTCCTGCGCCTGCTCGGGACTGGCAGTCTTGCCAGTTCCGATCGCCCAAACGGGTTCATAGGCCACGACGATTTCACTGATGCAATGGCCATTGGTATGAATGACGGCTGCAAGCTGGCGCTTCACCACCTCTTCGGTCTGGCCCGCTTCACGTTCGGCCAGCGTCTCTCCCACGCACACGATGGGCGTGATCCCGTTGGCCAGGGCACGTTGTGCCTTGAGAGCTACCAGAGCATCGGTTTCACCGTGGTACTGACGGCGCTCCGAATGGCCAACGATGGCATAACGCACACCAAAATCCTTCAGCATGACGGCAGACACTTCACCGGTATACGCTCCCGATTCATGTTGCGACAGATCCTGCGCACCCAGATCCATACCGGTATTGGCAACCAGTGCCTGCACCTGGCCCAGATAGGGAGCAGGCACACACACCGCCACCAGACAATCCTTGCCATCCATTCCTGCAGCCAGCGCCTTCACCAGCGCCTCGTTGGACGCAGAAGACCCGTTCATCTTCCAGTTTCCGGCAATCAGTTTCTTTTTCATAGCGACCCCCAAGTCAATACGATCTTGCCCACATGCTGATTTGTTTCCATCAGCGCATGGGCCTTTGCAGCATCCGCAGCGGCAAACACACTGTGCACCACGGGTTTGATCTTGCCCGCCTCCAGCAGCGGCCACACCCTTTGCAGACACGCCTGGGCGATGGCCTGCTTGAATGCCATCGGTCTGGGCCGCAAAGTGGACCCGGTAATGGTCAGGCGCTTGCGCAAGACCAGGCCTGCATTGATTTCACTTTGCACGCCCCCCTGCACGGCAATGATGACCAGGCGACCATCCTCTGCCAGGCACTGCACTTCCTTGGCCACGTAACCACCAGCCACCATGTCCAGTACCACGTCCACACCACGCCCATCGGTCAGGCGCAATGCTTCGGTCTGAAAATCCTGCGTCTTGTAGTTGATGGCATGGTCGGCACCTAGCGCCAGACAGGCGGCGCATTTTGCATCGCTACCGGCCGTGGCAATCACGGTGGCGCCCAGGGCCTTGGCCAGCTGAATGGCGGTCACGCCAATCCCACTGGTGCCACCCTGCACCAGCAAGGTCTCCCCTGCCTGCAGGCGGCCGCGATCAAACACATTGCTCCAGACCGTGAAAAACGTCTCTGGCAAAGATGCAGCTTCAATGTCCGTCAACCCTTGGGGTACCGGCAAACACTGCCCGACCGGAGCCACACACAACTCGGCATAGCCGCCGCCCGCCACCAGTGCACAGACGCGGTCGCCCAATTGGAAGCCCGCCGCCTGCATGGCCGCAGCGTCGCCATCCACGATGGTGCCCGCCACTTCCAGCCCCGGCAGATCCGACGCACCCGCAGGTGCGGGGTAATGCCCGGCACGCTGCAGCACATCCGGCCGGTTGATCCCACTGGCTGCCACACGAATGCACACCTCTCCCGCGCCCGCAACAGGCGCAGGACGGTCCACCAGACGCAATACGTCGGGTGGACCGAAGGAGGATATTTCAACAGCTTTCATAGCCAAATCAACCGGTAGCCACTGCGCTTATTGCGCAAGCAGCTACCAAATTGATAGCAGACTTGCTTAAGCCTGATCGCCGTTCTGGGCCGGACGGTCCAGCAGCGCCTTCATGGACAGCTTGATGCGACCCTTTTCGTCGGTTTCCAGCACCTTGACACGCACGACCTGGCCTTCTTGCAGCAGGTCGGTGACGTTTTCAACACGGTGGTGGGCGATCTGGCTGATGTGCAGCAGGCCGTCCTTGCCGGGCAGGATGTTGACGAGTGCGCCGAAGTCCAGGATCTTGGTGATGGCGCCTTCGTAGACCTTGCCGATTTCAGCTTCAGCCGTGATCTCGGAAATGCGCTTCAGTGCAAAAGCAGCCTTGTCGGCGTCGGTGGAAGCCACCGTGATAGTGCCGTCTTCGCCGATGTCGATGGTGCAGCCGGTTTCTTCGGTCAGGGCGCGGATGGTAGCGCCGCCCTTGCCGATGACGTCACGGATCTTCTCTTGGTTGATCTTCATGGTGTACAGACGCGGGGCGAACTGACTCACCTCGGTCTTGGCGCCGCCCACGGCTTCCACCATCTTGGCCAGGATGTGCAGGCGGGCTTCCTTGGCTTGCGCCAGTGCCACCTGCATGATTTCCTTGGTGATGCCCTGGATCTTGATGTCCATCTGCAACGCGGTGATGCCACCGGTGGTACCGGCCACCTTGAAGTCCATGTCGCCCAGGTGATCTTCGTCGCCCAGGATGTCGGTCAGCACCGCAAAGCGGCTGCCTTCCTTGATCAGGCCCATGGCGATGCCAGCCACGTGCGCCTTCATCGGCACGCCGGCGTCCATCATCGACAGGCAGCCGCCGCACACCGAGGCCATCGACGACGAGCCGTTGGATTCGGTGATCTCGGACACCACGCGGATCGTGTAGGGGAAGTCTTCCTTGCTCGGCAGTGCGGCGATCAGTGCGCGCTTGGCCAAACGGCCGTGGCCGATCTCGCGGCGCTTGGGGCTGCCCACGCGGCCCGTTTCGCCGGTGGCGAAGGGGGGCATGTTGTAGTGCAACATGAAGCGGTCTTCGAAGTCACCGGCCAGCGCGTCGATGCGCTGGGCGTCGCGGTCGGTGCCCAGCGTGGCGATCACCAGGGCCTGGGTCTCGCCGCGCGTGAACAGCGCAGAGCCGTGGGTGCGGGGCAGCACGCCGGTGCGGATCTCGATGGGGCGCACGGTGCGCGTGTCGCGGCCGTCGATGCGCGGCTCGCCGGCCAGGATCTGGCCACGCACGATGCGCGACTCGATCTCGAACAGCAGGCCTTCGACTTCGACCTTGTCGAACTCGACGCCTTCGGCCTTCAGCGCGGCCATCACGTCGGACGTTGCCGTGCGGCAGGCCTGGGTGCGGGCCTGCTTGCTGCGGATTTGGTAAGCGGCGCGCAGCTTGTCTTCGGCCAGAGCCGTGACCTTGGCGATGAAGGGTTCGTTCTTGGCGGGTGCGGTCCAGGCCCACTCGGCCTTGCCAGCGTCACGCACCAGGTCGTGGATGGCGTTGATGGCGATCTTGCCCTGGTCGTGGCCGAACACCACACCGCCGAGCATGACTTCTTCGCTCAACTGGTCGGCTTCGGATTCCACCATCAGCACGGCGCCTTCGGTGCCGGCGACCACCAGCTCCATCTTGCTGTCGGCCAGTTGGGTCTTGCCCGGGTTCAGCACGTATTCGCCGTTGATGTAGCCCACGCGCGCAGCGCCGATCGGGCCATTGAACGGGATGCCGGACAGCGACAGCGCAGCGCTGGTGCCGATCATGGCGGCGAGGTCGGCCTGCACTTCGGGGTTCAGGCTCAGCACGTGCACCACCACCTGCACTTCATTGAAGAAGCCTTCGGGGAACAGCGGGCGGATCGGGCGGTCGATCAGGCGGCTGGTCAGGGTTTCCAGTTCGCTGGGGCGGCCCTCGCGCTTGAAGAAGCTGCCGGGGATCTTGCCGGCGGCATAGGTCTTCTCGATGTAGTCGACGGTCAGCGGGAAGAAATCCTGGCCGGCCTTGGCCTCGGTCTTGGCCACCACGGTGGCCAGCACCACGGTGCCTTCGATGTCGACGATGACAGCGCCGCTGGACTGGCGGGCGACTTCG
>CAUJJV010000082.1 GCA_963205375.1 Pseudomonadota bacterium | reverse complement strand
GAGTAAAAAAATCGTTTTCCTGGGCATGGGCGGCACCATTGCCGGCAAGGCGAGCAGTCCCGGTGACAACGTGGGCTACAAAGCGGCGCAATTGGGAGTGGAGGAGTTGCTGACAGCGGTACCCGCATTGGCGGCATCGCTAGGTGGCCGCAGCGCCATCGCGGAGCAGGTTGCGCAACTCGACAGCAAGGATATGCACGATGGGGCCTGGCGGCAGTTGGGTCTGCGCGCATCGCATTACCTGGCGATGCCAGACGTGGCAGGGCTGGTGGTCACCCACGGCACCGACACGCTGGAAGAGACCGGGTACTTTTTGTCCCGTGTATTGCCCAGCGAGCTCCTGGGCACCAAGCCAGTGGTCATGACCTGTGCCATGCGCCCGGCCACCTCACAATCGCCCGATGGCCCCCAGAACCTGGCAGATGCGACTACCGTGGCCTGCACGCCCGGCGCGCGGGGCGTGGTACTGGTGTGCGCCGGCGTCATTCACGACGTGCTGCATGTGCGCAAGGTGCATCCCTACCGGCCCAATGCCTTTGATTCGGGCGAGGCGGGACCTTTGGGGTACGTGGAGGAGGGCGTTGCACGCATGGTGCATGGATGGCCGGAAGTGGGCTCGACACCGTCCATTCCTGCCGCATTAAACGCGACGCACTGGCCGCGCGTGGAAATCGTGGTGAACCACGCAGGGGTCTCAGGTGCTGCAGTGCGCAGCATGGTGGCGCACCATGGCGGCATCCCGGTGCGCGGTATGGTGGTCTCAGGGACAGGCAACGGATCGGTCCATCAGGATCTGGAAGCCGCGTTGGCCGAAGTGCAGTCGCAGGGTGTTCGCGTGGTGCGCAGCACGCGTTGCGCGCTAGGGCAGATTGTCGGCAGTTCCCGGGGGGATGACACGGACTTTGGAGTGACCCGGCTGGATCCCTACAAAGCCCGTATTGGCCTGATTCTGGATTTGCTGGCTTAGCCGGCCAGCGCTTCGAACACGCGTGCCGTGATGGCGTCTACATCGCCCATGCCGCTGATGGCGCGGTACTTGGGGGCTGTGGCGGCGTCTTTCTTGGCCCAGTCGGAGTAGTAGTCCACCAGGGGGCGTGTCTGGGCACTGTAGACGTCCAGACGCTTCTTGACGGTTTCTTCCTTGTCGTCTTCGCGCTGCACCAGGGGTTCACCCGTCACATCATCCACACCCGCCACTTTGGGTGGGTTGAATTTCACGTGGTAGGTACGGCCCGATGCGGGGTGCGAACGGCGACCGCTCATGCGCTCGATGATGGCTTCGAAGGGCACATCGATTTCCAGCACGTAGTCCAATGGCACACCGGCGGCCTTCATGGCATCGGCTTGGGGAATCGTGCGCGGGAAACCGTCGAAGAGGAAACCCTGGGCACAGTCGGGCTGTGTCAGGCGCTCTTTGACCAGATTGATGATGAGCCCGTCGCTGACCAGACCACCGGAGTCCATGACCGACTTGGCTTCCAGACCCAGAGGGGTGCCGGCCTTCACCGCAGCGCGCAGCATGTCGCCGGTGGAAATCTGGGGAATACCGTACTTCTGGCAGATGAACGTAGCTTGCGTGCCTTTGCCTGCGCCTGGAGCGCCCAACAGAATGAGTCTCATGGATAACCTCGGAATGAACTAAACGGTGCTGATCGCAAAAGGCACGCAAATGGTGCGCTTTGGCGAATGACGACTGCCCGAGAATATCACGGGCAGTCCAGCGGCTAACTTACACGGCAGCGGGTCCGGCGGGAAACAGCCGGCGAACACGCTCCAGGTCTTCGGGGGTATCCACACCGGGGCCGGGTGCCGCTTCCGTCACGTGGACCGCAATGCGATGGCCATGCCACATGGCCCGCAGTTGTTCCAGGGCCTCGGTCTGCTCAACAGGTGCCTGCGGGAGCTTGGGGAACAGCCGCAGAAAACCTGTGCGGTAGGAATAAATGCCAATGTGGCGCAGCGGGGCGGGGTGGGGCAGTACGGAGATACCCTGCGCAAATCCGTCACGCCACCAGGCAATCGGGGCACGGCTGAAATACAGAGCCAGTCCTGCAGCATCGGTGACCACCTTGACGACGTTGGGATTCTTGAAGTCCTCTACCAGGTGGATCGCGTGGGCGGCGGTGCCCATGGATGCGCCAGGGTGGCTGACGAGCAGTTGCGCGACCGATTGGACCAGTGCGGGGTCAATCAGGGGTTCATCGCCCTGTACGTTGACCACGATCTCGTCGTCGGTCAGGCCCAGCAAGTCGCAGGCTTCTGCCAGACGGTCGCTACCGGACGGGTGGTCTTCACGCGTCAGAACGGCTTCAATCCCGTGTTCTTTGCAGGCCTGCAGAATCGAGGGGTGATCCGCTGCGACGACCACACGCGTCGAGGCAGGCACACCTGAAAGCACACGTTGGGCGACCCGCACCACCATCGGTACACCGGCAATCTCTGCCAGGGGTTTGTTGGGCAGGCGTGAGGAAGCAAGGCGCGCCGGAATCAGTACCGTGTATCCCATGCGGAAGGTGCTCAGAGTCCGAGTTCTTCGTCTGACAGCGTACGGGCTTCGTTTTCCAGTAGCACCGGGATGCCGTCGCGCACCGGGTAGGCCAGGCGCGCGCTGCGGGAAATCAGTTCCTGCTTCTCGCGGTCGAATTCCAGGGGGCCCTTGGTGACAGGGCAAACGAGCAGTTCAAGTAGTCTTGTGTCCATGGGGGGATGATAGCTTTGTAGGTGACAGACCTGCGATCTGCCGGTCCAGTTCTCTCCAGAACGCGGGTTCCATGGTCTGGGTCAGCGGGATGGCGAGGGCATCGGGAGCCTTCTGCCAGAGCTTGGCGGTATCTTTTTCGGTACAAATCAGCTGGTAGCCCCCGTACTCATTGCGGATAAAGCTATCAAAATCATAGTGATCTGGCAGCGGCAATGTTTTTGCGATCACCAGTCCACAAAGCTCTAGCATGCGGAAAAATGCCGCTGGTTGGGCAATGGCAGCCACCGCCATCAACGGAAGTGCGCCAGGCTTTTGCAACGTGTCGAGTGTGACGGTTTCGCCGTTGGAGCGCACGGCATGCGCAGCCAAACTGCGCTGGGCCCTGAAGCCTGAAAAACGGGGCTGGCCCCCCGTGTGTAGAACCAGCAGGCGGTCGTTGCGTTGTCCGGCTTGCTTCAGAGGGCGGCGTGGCCAGGTTTCCCGCAACGGTCCCGAGGGAAGCAGCCAGCCGTTGCCACACCCACGGTCGTCAAAGACGCATATCTCCAGGTCCCGATACAGGCTGAAATGTTGCAGTCCATCGTCGCAGATGATCAGCTCGGTGTCGGGGTATCTGGCGAGCAGGGCCTGTGCAGCCTGGTACCGCGTGTGCGCCACAAACACCGGCACTGAGGTTTTGCGCTGGATCAGCAGAGGCTCGTCTCCGGCAAGTTCCGGGGCTGCATCGGCGAAGACTTCCTGGATATTCTGACTCTTGCGTCCATAGCCGCGAGAAATAACGCCTACACGGTGTCCCTGGCTTTGCAGGTGCTGCACGATCGCGATGGTGGTGGGGGTTTTTCCTGCCCCACCCGCAATGACGTTGCCCACCACAATGACGGGGACCCGAATACGGTGGATGGGCAGAATCCCAGTGCGATACAACAGTCGTCGAAATGTTGACAACGCAACGTAGAGCAGAGAAAGGGGCAGTAACAGCCATGCACCCGCCCCGCGTCGGGTCCAGATACGCTGCAGTGTGCTCTCCAGCGAGGGCTTCGTCGCCGGGCTGCCCATGGGCTTAGTTGCCGCCTGCCTGTGCCGAGGACTGGGTTGCAAACGTGATGTGGTTCAGTCCAGCCCGGCGTGCCGCTTCCATGACGGTGACCACGGCCTGGTGCCGGGCGCTGGCATCGGCACTGATGATGACCACGCTGTCCTTGCCTGCCTTGGCACCTTCGCGCAGCGCTGCAGACAGGGTGTCCAGGCTGCGGCCTGCAACGGGCACCCGGTTGATGCTGTAGTTGCCTTCTGCGCTGACGGCCACTACGACTTCTTTAGGGTAGTCGCGCTGCGCTTCTGTGTCCGCAACCGGCAACTTGAGTTGCATCTCGGTGAACTTGCTGTAGGTGGTGGAGAGCATCAGAAAGATCAGCACAACCAGGAGCACATCAATGAACGGGATCAGGTTGATCTCGGGTTCATCCTTGGTACGGGGGCGAAAGTTCATCGCGAATTACTTGCGCAGAGATTTGAGGTGCCGCACCAGATGCTCGGCCGCCAGTTCCAGCGTGAGCAGATAGGCATCCACGCGGCCACGGAAATAGCGCCAGAAGATCAGCGAGGGAATGGCCACGATCAGGCCAAACGCCGTGTTGTACAGGGCAATGGAGATGCCATGCGCCAGTTGTGCCGGGTTTCCGCCAGTAGCGCCGCCGGGGGCTTGGGAGCCGAAAATCTCGATCATTCCCACCACGGTGCCAAACAGCCCCATCAGTGGTGCCGCAGAGGCAATGGTGGCCAATGCGCTCAGGTAGTGTTCCAGTCGCTGGGTGACGACACGGCCAGCGCCTTCCATCGTGGCGCGCAGGTCGTCTTCGCTGCAACGGGGGTCCGCGTTGACTGCGCGCAGGCCACTGGCAAGCACTTCACCCAAAGCGGAATTGCGCTCCAGCTGGGTGATGACGTCGGGGCCCGGCACGCCGGTACGGATGACCCCCAGCACTTCTTCAAGCAGACGGTTGGGGGCGACTTTGCTGGTTTTAAGGCTGATGAAACGTTCAATGATGATGGCCAGGGCCAGCACCGAACATGCGATCAGTGGCCAAATGGGCCAACCAGCGGCTTGTATGATGGAAAACAAGTAGTGACTCCGTGCGATTCAAATGCTGTGCAATTATGTCCCACTACCGGGTCCGCACGGACGCACAGTTTTTGTGGATAACTTTGTGGAAATCCTGCGGTGGAGACGGTGCGGGACCGCGCCGGGCCGCGGTTTTGACAGATTGATGACAAATGAGGCAGCAAAAAAAC
>CAUJJV010000081.1 GCA_963205375.1 Pseudomonadota bacterium | reverse complement strand
GTGCTCATGGCTGCCCCTTGGCGTTGTCCAGCGCCAGGATGCGCTCCACATGGGCCAGCAGCGAGCGCTTGGCCACCGGCCAGATGCGCGGGTGCACATCGTCGTAGGCCAGCGGCAGCCAGTCGTCGAGGCTGCCCAGCGGGTTGGCCTGCATGACGGCCGCGATCTTGGCTTCGCGCTTGAGGCGGTGTGCCTTGAGGTGGGCGATGGCATCCAGCGCACCGTCGATCACGTGGCCATGCGCGGGCAGGATGTAGCGCACGTTGTGCTCGGTGCAGGCGGCGGTCAGCGTGTCCAGTGCATTGATGTAGTCGGCCATGTTGCCATCCGGCGGGTCGATCACCGTGGTACTGCCATTGAGGATGTGGTCGCCCGAGAACAGCAGCCCGTCTTCGACCAGCAGCAGGCACACGTGGTTGGCTGCATGGCCGGGGGTGTGGATGATCTGCAGGGTGTGGTTATGTGCCAAATTGGCCGCATCTCCCCGCGGAATAAGCGCAAGCAGCTCCTGATTTGATAGCACCCTGTCGGGCGTGAATTCACTGGCGGCGCGGGCCGTGGGGGCGGAGGGCAGGCCCAGGATGGGTGGCTTGCTGGCGCACAGGGCCTGCAGTGGGGCCGCTCCGGGCGAGTGGTCCGGGTGCGAGTGGGTGCAGACCACCATGGCGATGTTGCCACCGCTGCCGTCGGTGTGGGCCGCAGCCTGCCACAGGCGTTGCAGGTGGTCCCTGTCGGCTGGGCCGGGGTCAATGGCGATAAAGCCAGTCTGTGGGTCGCCCACCAGGTAGCTGTTGGTGCCGGGGCCGGTCATCACGCCGGGGTTGGGCGCGGTCAGGCGCATCACGTTTTTGAGCAGACGGACCGGCAGGTCGGTTTGCCATTCGGCCGGCGCGGGAAGGGGGCTGGCCGATTGCGGGTCGAGTAGTTGGGTAGTGCGGGGCATGTCGGCCATTTTGCAGCCAAAACCCCCGGATGGCGTGTGCGCCGGGTCCTTGCGCAGATAATTGCCGCCATGCGTATTCCGTTTACCAAAATGCAGGGTGCTGGCAACGACTTTGTCGTGCTGGACGAAACCCGCGGCCGCCTGGGGCTGACGGCGGCGCACTACCGGTTTCTGGGGGACCGCCACTTTGGTGTGGGTGCGGACCAGATTCTCACGGTGCGTCCTTCGCCGGGCGCGGGCATCGATTTTGAATATGTCATCCACAACGCCGATGGCAATGAGGTGGAGCAGTGCGGCAATGGTTCGCGCTGCTTTGCGCGCTTTGTGCATGACAAGGGGCTGAGCACCAAGGACACCATCCGCGTCAAGACCATGAAGGGCGTGATTGCCCCCCAGCTCACGCCTGACGGGCGGGTGACCGTGGACATGGGCGCGCCAGTGTTTGCGCTGGAGGATATTCCGTTTGACGCCTCCGGATTGACCTTTGTACCGCAGGGTTCATGGGGTAATTGGCCACTAGCCCCCGTTGGTATTGCGCAGTCAGCTACTGTTTTGATAGCGCCTGTGTCGATGGGAAATCCCCACGGCGTGCTGCTAGTCGACAACGTGGACACTGCGCCGGTGTCCACCCTGGGTCCAGCAGTGCAGGCCAGCCCGCGTTTTGCGCAGGGCGTGAACGTGGGCTTCCTGCAGGTCGTGGACCGCAGTCATGTGCGTTTGCGCGTGTACGAGCGCGGCGTGGGCGAAACCCTGGCCTGCGGCACAGGTGCCTGTGCGGCCGTGGCTGCCGGCATTCGCCTGGGATTGCTGGACGCCCGCGTCGAAGTGCAGACCCGTGGCGGCGTGCTGACCATTGCGTGGGCGGGTGGCGACACCCCCGTGATGATGACCGGACCGGCCACCACCGTGTTCCAGGGCGAAATTGAACTTCCTGACAACCTATGACTATTCTGAACCAACCCCTGACCAACCCCATCACGGAAGACGACATTGCCCACTTCCTGAGCAATACACCGGACTTCTTCCAGCGCCACGCCGAGCTGCTGGCGGCGGTGCAGTTCACCAGCCCGCACAGCCACCGCGCGGTGAGCCTGCAGGAGCGCCAGGCTGAGATGCTGCGCGAGAAGATCAAGCTGCTGGAGCAGCGCATCATGGAAATGATCCGCCATGGCAACGACAACGTGCTGCTGTCGGACAAGATCCTGCGCTGGGCGCGCACGCTGCTGCAGACCACCAGCCTGCAGGCCTTGCCACAGCAGGTGATCCAGGGCGTGCAGAACCAGTTCGCTGTGCCCCAGGTGGCGCTGCGGCTGTGGGGTGTGGCCCCTGAATACGCAAGCTTGCCGCAGACCCAGGGGGTCAGCGAAGATGCGCGCCTGTTTGCCTCCTCGCTGATGGAGCCGTTCTGCGGCCTCAACACCGGATTTGAAGCGGTCAGCTGGCTGGACGACCCGACCTCCGTCACGTCGCTGGCGCTGATTCCACTGCGGGAAACCGTCGAAGGCGGTGTGACGCCTGCATTTGGCATGCTGGTGCTGGCTTCCATGGATGCGCAGCGTTTTGACAGCGGCATGGGCACCGACTTCCTGGCGCGCATTGGCCAACTGGCCAGTGCCGCGCTTTCCCGACTGCGCTAAACCGATGGACGCAGATGCCGGTCTGGTCGAGCGGTATCTGGAGTATGCGCGTGTCGAAAAGCGCCTGGCTGCGCGCACTGTCGAGTTGTATGCGCTGGACCTGCAACGGCTCAGCAACCTGGCCACCCAGGCGCAGGTGCCCCTGCTGGAGGTGCGCAACGCCCACATCCGGCGCTGGGTGGCGCAAATGCACAGCGCGGGCCGCAGCGGGCGCGGCATTGCGCTGATTCTTTCCGGCTGGCGCGGGTTCTACACCTGGCTGGGCCGCGACGGTCTGGTCGCCAGCAACCCGGTGCAGGACGTGCGCTCGCCCAAGGCGCCCAAACCCCTGCCCAAGGCGCTGGGCGTGGATGACGCAGTCCAGTTTGCCGACTTTCAGAGTGACGACGATCCCTGGCTCGAAGCCCGGGACACGGCCATGGTCGAGCTGCTGTACGGCAGTGGCTTGCGGGTGGGCGAGCTGGTGGGGCTGGACGTGGTGGCCAGTAGCACCGCCCGCGGCTGGGTGGACTTGCAGGCAGCGCAGGCCCATGTGCTGGGCAAGGGTTCCAAACGACGGATCGTGCCGGTGGGCAGTGCCGCACTCAAGGCGCTGGAGCGCTGGCTGGTGCTGCGTGGGCCAACCGGCACCTCGCGTGCAGTGCCCGCGCCGGAAGCACATGCCGATGCAGCAGCTGCCCTGTTCACCGGGCGCAATGGCACGCGGCTGACACCTCAGTCGGTGTGGCAGCGCCTCAAGCGCCGCAGCCAGATGGCGGGGCTGTCCACACCAGTGCATCCGCACATGCTGCGCCATTCGTTTGCCAGCCACGTGCTGCAAAGCAGTGGCGACCTGCGCGCGGTGCAGGAGCTGCTGGGCCACGCCAATATCACCACCACGCAGGTCTACACCCG
>CAUJJV010000080.1 GCA_963205375.1 Pseudomonadota bacterium | reverse complement strand
GAACTTTCTGTACAGCGACGAAGGCCAGGAGATTGCGGCCAAGCATGCCATTCGTCCGACCAACCAGGCGATCCTGAAGAAGTACGCCAGCACCTTCAAGCCGATTGCCCTGTTCCGCGCTGAAGACTACTTTGGTTCGTTCGCTGAAGCGCAAAAAGTGCACTTCAACGACGGTGGCCAGTTCGACAAGCTCTACACCGTCAAGTAAATGACGGTTGCAAAGCGCGCACCCAAGCGGGTGCTACCGGGCTTTCGCCTTACGCTCGGGTTCACGCTGTTTTACCTGGCGCTGATCGTGCTGATCCCGCTCTCAGCATTGGTGTTCAAAACCTTCACGCTGAGCTGGGAGCAGTTCGTCAGCGCCGTGAGCAGCCCGCGCGTCATCGCGTCCTACCAGCTCACCTTTGGTGCCTCGTTTCTGGCGGCCTTGGTCAACGCGGTGTTTGGCCTGCTGGTGGCGTGGGTGCTGGTGCGCTACAGCTTTCCGGGCAAAAAAATCATTGATGCCTTGGTGGACCTGCCTTTTGCACTGCCCACTGCCGTGGCCGGCATCTCGCTCACCGCGCTATTGGCCAGCAATGGCTGGGTCGGCAGCGTGCTGGAGCCTTATGGCATCCAGCTCGCGTTCAACCGCAATGGCGTGGTGATCGCCCTCATCTTCATTGGCCTGCCCTTTGTGGTGCGCACCGTGCAACCGGTGCTGGAAGACGCCGAGAAGGAACTGGAAGAAGCCGCCACCTGTCTGGGTGCCACACGCTGGCAGACCTTCCGCTACGTGATATTTCCCACCATCGGCCCTGCTCTGTTGACCGGTTTCGCCATGGCGTTTGCGCGTGGCGTGGGCGAATACGGCTCCGTCATTTTTATTGCCGGCAACATGCCCATGCTGTCTGAAATCACGCCGCTCATCATCATCGGCAAGCTGGAGCAGTACGACTACGCCGGTGCCACCGCCGTGGCCACCGTGATGCTGCTGGCCTCCTTCTTCATGCTGCTGGTCATCAACGGCCTGCAGTCATGGCAACGTAAACGCTCGGGAGCCTGACCATGAGTAACTCCCGACCGAACACCGCCGGGCCGTCCCAAGGTGTGAGCGCCCCCTCGGGGGGCAGCGCAGTACGCGCAGCGACAAGCGTGGGGGCACGGGATGTCCGCCGCGCCAAAGCCGGCACCACCGAACCCGCATGGGTCAAGTGGACGCTAATTGCCATCGCACTGGGCTTTATCTTTTTGTTCCTGGTGTTGCCGCTGACGGCCGTGTTCACCGAAGCGCTGCGCAAGGGCGCCGATGCGTTCATGGAAGCCTTCAAGGAACCCGACGCCTGGAGCGCCATCCGCCTCACGCTCATCACCGCGGCAATTGCCGTGCCGCTGAACCTGGTGTTTGGTGTGGCCGCCGCCTGGGCCATTGCCAAGTACGAGTTCCGTGGCAAGGCCTTCCTCACCACGCTGGTGGACCTGCCCTTCTCGGTATCGCCTGTGGTGGCCGGTCTGATCTATGTGCTGATGTTTGGCGCACACGGCTGGTTTGGCCCCTGGCTGCAGGCGCACGACATCAAGATCGTGTTTGCCGTGCCCGGCATCGTGCTGGCTACCATCTTTGTGACTTTCCCCTTCATCGCACGCGAGCTGATCCCCCTGATGCAGGCGCAGGGCACCGACGAAGAACAGGCCGCCCAAGTGCTGGGCGCCAGCGGTTGGCAGACCTTCTGGCATGTGACACTGCCCAACATCAAGTGGGGCCTCATCTACGGCGTCATCTTGTGTAACGCACGTGCCATGGGTGAGTTTGGTGCGGTGTCCGTGGTGTCCGGGCACATCCGTGGCCAGACCAACACCATGCCGCTGCATGTGGAAATTTTGTACAACGAATATCAGTCGGTGGCCGCGTTTGCCATTGCCTCGTTGCTGGCGCTGCTGGCCCTGGTCACCCTGGTGATCAAGTCCTTTGTGGAATGGCAGTTTGAGCGCGACCAGAAAGCCGCTGCAGCGCTGCCGCCCGAGCGGCCACTGGCCCCGGTCCTACCCTGAATCTTTTCGAGACACACCATGAGCATTGCCATTCGCAACGTCAGCAAAGAATTTGGCACCTTCAAGGCGCTGAACGATGTCAGTCTGGACATCGAGTCCGGAGAACTCGTCGCCTTGCTCGGCCCCTCAGGCTGCGGCAAGACCACCCTGCTGCGCATCATTGCCGGGCTGGAAACCGCCGACCAAGGCAACATCCTGTTCAGCGGTGAAGACACCACCGACGTGCATGTGCGCGAGCGCAACGTGGGTTTTGTGTTCCAGCACTATGCGCTGTTCCGCCACATGACGGTGTTTGACAACGTGGCCTTTGGCCTGCGCATGAAGCCGCGCGCCACGCGCCCGTCTGAAATCGTCATCAAGCAGAAAGTGCACGACCTGCTGGGCCTGGTGCAGCTGGACTGGCTGGCCGACCGCTACCCCGCGCAACTGTCGGGCGGCCAGCGTCAGCGCATTGCGCTGGCCCGTGCCTTGGCCGTGGAGCCCAAGGTGCTGCTGCTGGACGAACCCTTTGGCGCGCTGGACGCCAAGGTGCGCAAGGAACTGCGTCGCTGGCTGCGCCGCCTGCACGACGACCTGCATGTGACCAGCATCTTTGTGACCCACGACCAGGAAGAAGCGCTGGAAGTGGCAGACCGCGTGGTGCTGATGAACAGCGGCCAGGTGGAGCAGATTGGCTCGCCCCAAGAGGTGTGGGACCATCCCGCCAGCCCGTTCGTGTACGGTTTTCTGGGGGATGTGAACCTGTTCAATGGGCGCGCCCACGAGGGCGAGATGCGGATCGGTGAAGACCACCACGGCGTGCGCCTGTCCAGCCCCGAGCACAGCGGCGCGCAGGACGCCAAAGCGTTTGCCTATGTGCGCCCACACGACCTGGACGTGCGGCGCTATGAGGCCGGTGAAGATAACCATCTGAACGGCTACCAGCAGCAACGCGGCATTCCCGCCAAGCTGGTGCGCGCCATTGTGGTGGGGCCGATTGCGCGGCTGGAGCTGCTGCCCCTGGATGCTTCAGCGGCCGGGAGCGGTGACATCATTGAAGCCCAGATTGGCGCCCAGCAGTTTCGCGAACAAGCCTACAAAGATGGCGAAGTGCTGGTGCTCACACCACGCAAGGCCCGGGTGTTCGTCGCCTGAATCCGGCGCAGCTTCAGGCAGAAGTGGTTGCCGCCAGCAGCTCGGCACTGGTTGGCGGCTGGCAACCCGTACGCGTGCAGTTGATGGCAGCCGCCGCCATGGCCAGCTGCAAGGTACGCGCAACACGTTGGGGGACGTGGTCCGGCTCCAGTGTCCAGTCGGCCAGACAGTTGCCCCAGAAGGTGTCGCCGGCACCGACGGAATCGGCGAGTGTGATCCGGGGAGCATCCGCCTCGGCGGTGATGCCGTCTACGGCCAGCCATGCGCCTTGCGCGCCAAATGTCAAAGCGACGCGGGTTGCACCCTGGTCCTGAAAGAAGCGTGCAATCTCACCGGCCTGTGTGCGTGTGGCCACTGGGAAGCCCAGCAGCTCCAGGTCTTCGTCGCTGGCCTTGATCCAGTCGGCCAGTGCCGCCACCGCATGGACTGCGGCGAGGTAGGCGTCCAGGTCTTCGGCGAGTTGGGGGCGCAGGTTCACGTCCACACTGATCTTCCAGCCCATGGCTTTTGCACCCTGCAGCAACTCCAGCACCTTGTGGTGCTCCGGTGGTATCAGCATGAGCGAGCCCGTATGCAGGACACCGGGCGGGACTTTGTGCAGCGCCTCCAGCACCTGGGCGACGGTGTAGTCGCGGTCGGCAATGCCCTCGCGGTAGAAACCGTAGCTGGGTTGTCCATCGGTGACCTGCACTACCGCCAGCGAGGTTGGCAGACGGCTGGGCGGCTGGGTGCATTGCACCGTGTCGTGGGTCAGTTGCGCGACCATCTGCGCCCCGAAACGGTCTGTGGAAAACGGATTCAGAAAATGCACCTGCGCGCCGCGCAGGGCCGCAGCACGCGCCAGGTTGAAAGGGCTCCCGCCCATGTAGGGGCGCAGCGACCCGTCTGGCTGCGCAACGCAGTCCATCAGGGCTTCGCCCAACACGTAGATGGGGACGCTCATCGTTTCAGCAGGTGCTGTCGGCGCAGGACATCGATCCACACGGCCACGATGACCACGGCGCCAATGGCCATCATCTGCTTGAACTGCGAAATCTCCATCAGGTTCATGCCGTTGCGGATCATGGTGATCAGCACCGCCCCCAACAGGCTGCCCCAGATGCTGCCGCGTCCGCCAAACAGTGAGGTACCGCCCAGAATGACGGCGGCAATGGCGTCGAGTTCAAACATTTGCGCCATCTTGCCGCTGCTGGAGTCCATGCGCGCCATCAGCACGATGGCTCCTATGGCGCAGCTCAGTCCCGACACTACATAGACGCCCAGCTT
This sequence comes from Pseudomonadota bacterium, assembly GCA_963205375.1. Classification (GTDB taxonomy): domain Bacteria; phylum Pseudomonadota; class Gammaproteobacteria; order Burkholderiales; family Burkholderiaceae_C; genus Allorhodoferax. The sequence goes on along the minus strand of CAUJJV010000080.1, from coordinate 9,077 downwards.
GTACCAGCGGATGTTGATACCCACCTGGCGGGCACCCATTTCATTGGAGCCCATGGCGTACACGTAGCGGCCCAGCTTGGTGCTGGACAGGACAAAAGCCATCACGACAAAGAAGATGCCGGTAATCCAGATGGGCATGGGCACACCCAGCAACTGCCCGTACCCGATGAACGGCAAGGGTTCGGGCATGCCCGAGTTGTCAAAACCTCCGGTGGATTCGAAGGCCAGGCCCCGCCACAGCGTCAGGCCACCCAAAGTAACAATAAACGACGGAATGCCGACAAATGCGACCAGATAACCGTTAAATACACCCACGGCAGCGCCAATGGCAAGGGCGGCGGCGATAGCAATATACGGGTCCACCCCCAGTTTGATCATCATGTGACCGGCCACTGCCCCGGCCAGAGCAGTCAATGCCCCGACAGCCAGGTCGACCCCACCGGTCAGGATGACAAAGGTTTGTCCACCCGCGAGCAGGGCAATCACAGACGCCTGGACCAGGATATTGGACAGGTTGCCGGTGGTCAGAAAGTAGGGGGATGCGAAGGTCAGCAACAGCCCCAGGACCAAAACGGCCACCAGTGCGCCGTACCACTCTTGCCGGGTAATGGACTTCATGGATTCTTTTCCTCAATCAGGGGAGCAGCGACCACGCGGCCACCGCTCCCTGTTTTCTGGCTATGGCCAGGGATTACTTCACCTTCATGAACTGGGCAACACCCGAGTCCTTGGCAAACTGGTCCACATTGGAGGGCAGAACCAGGAAGGAGCCGGTGTCGATGCGGGCATCCACTTTCTTGCCTTCAGCAGCGGCGATAGCGGTTTCTACGCCCACTTGGCCAATTTTTGCCAGCATTTGCGCGGCGTTAGCGCTTTGCCAGCCTTGCTTCATCATGTCCAGACCGCCGGGAGAGCCGTCAAAGCCGGCAATCTTCACATCACCCGCCTTTTTGCCAGCGGCCATCAGGGCTGCCTTGGCACCCAGTGCACCACCGTCCCATGCGCAGGCAATCACCTTGGCTGTGGGGTTGGCACGCAGTGCAGTTTCCACACCGTTTTGCGCCATGGTTTGGTCCCAGGTCGTGGGAACCTCCACCACTTTGACGTTCTTGCGCTTGGCGTTCAGGCCGTCGAGGAATCCCTTTTTGCGCTCCTGGCCGGTGGATTGGCCCAGATCACCGGTGATATAGATCACCGTGTCGCCGTCCTTGACCTGTTCTGCGGCCCAGTTGCCCTGCACCATGGCGGCCTTGATGTTGTCGGTCGCCACATAAGAAGTGATCGCTGCGCCAGTGATGCCGGTATCTACGGCCACCACCTTGATGCCCGCGGCCAGCGCCTTGTTGATGGCCGGTGCAATGCCCTTGCTATCGACCGGGGCGATGGCGATAGCGTTGACCTTGCGGGTAATCATGTCTTCCACGATGGCCAGCTGCTTGGACAGCTCGCCCTTTTCGGCGGCCAGCTCGATGAATTTGACGCCGGGCTTCTGGCCTGCCTTCTTGGCGCCGCCGTTGATCAGGGTCCAGCCTTCGTTGGTATTTCCGTTGGTGATGTAGGCAATGGTGGTGTCCGCCAGGGCGGCGGTCATCATGCCTGCGGCGGCCATTGCAATGGCCAGGCGGCCGATCATGCGCTTCATGCTCATAGGAATATCTCCAATATATAAGTTGAGGTTAGCAGCGCTGGAAGTGCCCCATTGCTTGCTGGGAATGGATTACAGCAGACTTTCCGACTAAATAAACCTAGTAGTTTTACTAATATGATTGCACCCGGACCTGTGCCATCCTTGCTGCTACTTTTGCGAAAGAGACTGCCATGACAACCATTGAGCCCGTGCTGCGCATCAGCGGCCTGACCAAGCACTACGGCGGCGTCAAAGCCCTGACGGACGCCCATTTCCAGCTCCTGCCCGGTGAGCACGCAGCCATCGTGGGGGACAACGGTGCCGGTAAAAGCACGTTTGTCCGCCTGATTACCGGAGCCGAGCAACCCAACGACGGCGACATCAGCCTGGACGGCCAGAAGGTCAACTTTGAGTCACCACTGGATGCGCGCGAGCAAGGCATCGAAACCGTGTACCAGACGCTGGCGCTCGCCGAAGACCTGGATGTGCCTGCCAACATCTTTCTGGGCCGGGAGCTCACCCGCCTGAACCTGGGCCCTTTGTCCATCCTCAACCACAAGGCGATGCGTGAGCAATCTGCCACCATGCTCTCCACCACGGGTGTGAAGATCCAGGACATGTCCGAGAGCCTGCGCGGCATGTCTGGCGGTCAGCGCCAGTGCGTGGCCATTGCACGTGCCGCTGGCTTTGCCAAAAAACTCATCATCCTGGACGAGCCCACCGCCGCATTGGGCGTAGCCGAGACCGCCCGCGTGGAGCAGATCATCAAGGGACTCAAGCAGCAGGGCATCCCGCTGATCATCATCAGCCACAACCTGCGCCAGGTGTTTGATCTGGTGGACCGCATCTGGGTATTCCGCCAGGGTCGCATCATCTGCAGCCGCCTGACCCGGCAAACCAGCCCCGAAGAAATCGTGGGCCTGATCACCGGCGCCATTGATCCGGCCAGACTGCAGGCCGAGGAGGCAGCAGCATGCTGAAAGGAATCGACCCGATCCTGACGCCCGAGTTGCTGATGCGCCTGTGCGCCATGGGCCATGGCGAATGGGTGGCCGTGGTGGACGCCAACTTCACTGCCGATTTCCTGAGTCAGGGCAAGCCCGTGGTGCGACTACCCGGCCTGAGTCTGGAGCGCGTGTCGCGGGCCGTCCTTTCCGTGTTTCCGCTGGCGGACGACGTGCAACAACCTGCAGCCTACATGCACGCATGCAACCACCCGATGGACCACCGCACATCCGCCCAGCAGGCCATCGTGGATCTGGTGTCGGAGCACGGCCTGGCGCAAGCACGCGTGGAGCCGGTGGAGCGCTTTGCGTTTTATGACAAGATCAAGGGTGCAAGCCTGATTGTGCAGAGCGGCGAGGCCACGGCGTATGGCAATGCCATGTTCTGCAAAGGCGTCATCCTGAACTAACCCTACCGCCATCCCCTTGAACCCCCAACCTGCTTTTATCCGGGACCCGCGCCAGATGCGGGGGTCCAACCACACCGGGATGCGCCAGTTCAACGAGCGCATCGTGTTGCAGGCCATCCGCCACAACGGCGCCATCGCCAAGGCCGATATCGCCCGCCTGACACAGCTCTCCACCCAGACGGTGGCCATCATCGTCGCGCGCCTGATCGATGACGGCCTGCTGATCAAGCAGGACCGGGTGCGCGGAAAAATCGGACAACCGTCCGTACCCCTGTCGATCAATCCCGATGGGGCCTACAGCCTGGGCCTGCAGGTGGGGCGTCGCAGCCTGGAAGTGCTGGTGTCGGACTTTCTGGGGCAGCCCCGCCACCGCCTGCAATTCCATTACCCCTACCCCGACCCGGACGTGGTTCTGCCCAACATCCAGAAGGGTCTGGCAGACATGCAGGCGCTGATGGGCGACAACTGGACACGCACCGTGGGCATCGGACTGACTGCGCCGCTGTCGATGCACCGCTGGTCCAACCTGATGGGCGGCGCGGCTGGAAAAGCGCTGGAACGCTGGGAGAACATTGACCTGCTGGCCAAGGTGCAGGAATTCACGGACCTGCCCGTCGAGTTTGCCAAAGACACCACGGCCGCCTGCATTGCCGAGATGCTGCAAGGGCATGGGCGCCTGGTGGACAACTTCCTCTACGTGTTTGTCGGCACCTTTGTGGGCGGCGGGCTGGTCATGTCCGGACACATCATGGCCGGGCAGCGGTCCAATGCGGGCGCCATCGGGTCACTTCCCATGGGCATGGGCAGTGCATCGGACAAGCCCCCCCAATTGCTGCAACTGGCCTCCGGCTGGCAACTCGAACAGACACTGGAACAGGCGGGATTCGACGCCCAGCTGGTGCACCAGGACGCCATCATGGACCCAGCCTATGCCGCCTTTGTCACGCCCTGGCTGGCCCAGGCAGGTCAGGCGCTGGCCATGACCGCCGTCAGTGCAACTGCACTGATGGATCTGGACGCAGTGATCATCGACGGCTCCCTGGGTCGCACGCTCATTGATGCGCTGATCCGCGCAACACGTGAACGCATGCAGCACTACAACCTGGACGGTTTGCAACCACCCACCGTCATGGCGGGAACGGTGGGTGCCCATGCACGGGCACTGGGTGGCTCGCTGCTGCCCCTGCACACCCAATTTTTCCCCATCAAGGACATCTTTCTCAAGGAAGATCTGGCATGAAGCTGTATCTCGATTCTGCGCAGGTCAGCACCTGGGCACTGCCACCGGGCTGCCCGCCCGTGTGTGGTGTCACCACCAATCCCACATTGGTCCACCAGGCGGGGTTGCGCGTCTCCCTGGATTCCTACGAAGCCCTGATTCGTGCCGCGGCCGACCACGGCATGGCTGAGGTGATGCTGCAATTGCCCAGCCCCGATGCCACACAGGCACGCGCCTGGCAGGAGCGCCTGCACCAGCTGTCGACCAACGCAGGGATTGCACTCACCATCAAACTGCCCTGCCACCCCGATTGGCTGCCCTGCATTGCCGAGATGCAACGGGCACAGCAGGCCTTCCTGCTCACCGGATTGTCCAACGCGGTACAGCTGCTGTGGGCGCAGTCCCTGGGAGCTACCTGGGTTGCGCCGTATGTGGGGCGCCTTGCAACAGATGGACGGGACGTATGGCCCCTGATGGAAGCCTGCGTGGCGGGGCAGGACCACGGCCCGGGCCTGCTGGCGGCGAGCATCAAAAGTGCCGACGTACTTGCGCGATTGATGGCCTGTGGCGCCGCCGCAGCGACGTTGCCGCCTGCCAGCCTGGTGGCCTGGTCGGGCGACGCACTGACGCTCGCTGCAATTGCCCAATTCGAACGCGACACTGCAGCCAGCCTGCACCAGGCGCGCTAACCCGCGATCACAAATACCGCAGGACCTGTTCCGGTGTGATGTCCACCAGGCACCGCGTGTGGCCCAGCGGGCAGGTGCGCGCAAAGCACGGAGCGCAATCCAGCGCAGGCTGGTAGCTGGTGTCATTCTTGAGCCAAATCACATGGGCCCGGTCGCTCAAAGGCGGGGTGTGCAGTGGGCTGGACGAACCAAACAGCGCCACTTGCGGTACGCCAAAAGCCGCGGCCACATGCATCAGCCCGGAATCGTTGCTCACCATGGCACGCGCTGCGGCAATCACGGCGAGCGCCTGGTCCAGTGAGGTCTTGCCGGAGAAATCCAGACACTGCCCAGGACGCGTGGCATTCGCTGCGGTGGCGATCTCGCGGCACAGTCCGGACTCCTTGGACGACCCCAGCAACACCACCGGCAAAGGCAGCTGCTGCGCCAGTGCGGCAAAGTGGGCCGCCGGCCAGCGCTTGGCCGGACCGTACTCGGCCCCCGGCGCGAACACGTAATAAGCACCGCGCTGCAGCGACAGAGCCGTCAACGCAGCGTCTGCCGCTGCTGGTTCCATGTGCAGGGAGGGACGGTCCGTCTCCAGCCCGGCCTCGCCACTCAACGCCGAATAAAACGCCACCATGGGCGGCCGGGCACCTTTGGTGGGATTGGGCAACGCTTGTGTGAGGAGCAGCGTGCGCGACTCACCCCGGTACCCCACCCGGCGGGCAATATGGGCCCACCAGGGCAACAGTGCACTCTTGAGGGAATTGGGACAAATGTAGGCAGTATCAAAGCGGCCGCGCAACTGCTGCGCCAGGGCACGTCGCGCGCTCCACTGCAGCCCGCCGTGGGTAAAGGGAAACTCGATGACCTTGGACACCTGCGGCATGGCCCGGTACACCGGTGCCACCCAGGGCAATGCACCCACCGTCAGCTGTTCACCGCGCGCGTGCAGACGGCGCAACAGCGGTTCCGTCATCACCGCGTCCCCAATCCATTGGGGCGCGATGACGAAAGACTCAGTGCCCACCGGCGAAGTGCTCGCCATCCTTCAGTTTGTACACCGTGCCGCAATAGGGGCACTTGGCTTCGCCGGTGTGGGCGACATCCAGGTACACCTTGGGGTGGGTGTTCCAGGTTTCCATTTTGGCCAGCGGACTGGGGCAGAACACGCCACCTTGGTGGTTGAGGTCTTGGGCCAGCAATTCAATGACAGAGGTACTCATATGCGTTCTCGGTGCGGTGTTCAGACCTTGGATAGCCAGTGGGCGTACTTGGGATTGCGACCATTGACGATGTCAAAGAACGCTGCCTGGATTTTTTCGGTGATCGGGCCGCGCGAACCGCTGCCGATTTCAATGCGGTCCACTTCGCGGATGGGGGTCACTTCAGCGGCGGTTCCGGTGAAGAACACTTCGTCGGAGATGTACAGCTCGTCGCGGGTAATGCGCTTCTGCACCAGCTCCAGCCCCAGGTCCTTGCAGATGTGCAGGACGGTGTTGCGGGTGATACCGTTGAGGGCGCCAGCGGACAGGTCGGGGGTGTAGACCACGCCGTCCTTGATCACAAAAATGTTCTCGCCTGCACCTTCGGACACAAAACCGCTGGCGTCGAGCAGGATGGCTTCGTCGTAACCGTCATCGGTGGCTTCCATATTGGCCAGGATGGAATTGGTGTAGTTGCTGACCGCCTTGGCCTGGGTCATGGTGATGTTCACATGGTGGCGGGTGTAGCTGGAAATTTTGACGCGGATACCGCGCTTCATGCCTTCTTCGCCCAGGTACGCACCCCAGGGCCAGGCGGCGACCATCAGGTGGATGGTGTTGCCCTTGGGAGAAACACCCAGCTTGCGGTCACCCACCCAGGTCAGGGGACGCAGGTAGCCTGACTCCAGCTTGTTCTCGCGAATGACAGCTTTTTGCGCTTCGTTGACCTGTTCCTTGGTGAACGGGATCTTCATGCGCAAGATCTTGGCGCTGTTGAACAGGCGGTCGGTGTGCTCTTCCAGACGGAAGATGGAAGTCACGCCGCTATCGCCCTTGTACGCGCGCACGCCTTCGAAGGCACCACAACCGTAATGCAGGGTGTGGGTCAGCACATGGATCTTGGCGTCACGCCAGTCCACCATCTGGCCATCCATCCAGATTTTTCCGTCGCGGTCAGACATGGAGGGAGGAATTGCGCTCATCGAAGGTGTCCTTAAAGGGATTCAGTTGCAAATAGTGCGAATGTCCGATTTTACGGGGCCGGGCGGTGTAATTCCCACGCCTTGAGCCGGCCAGCCACGAACTCGCAGGTTACGTGGGACTGCGACGCATCGGTCCAGCGAAAGCGCTCGGGCTGGGTGTCTTTGGGCGACAGTAGCTCACCCAGGGAGCGGGTCATGGCCACCACGTGCAACAGTGTCGCCCCGGACTGCAATTTGGCATTCAGCATCACGGCACTGTCCACATGGCCCACCGGGCGGTTGGCAGCACGCTTGAGGATTTGCAGCATGCGGGTGAAATGCAGCAGCATCCACATCACCAGCGCACCCACGGCCGCTGCCACACCGGCCCAGCCATAGGCGCGGTAGGCGGCCACCACCAGCACGACGCTGGCAATCGGAATCAGGATTTTCTGAAATTGCATGCGCCCGATTTTGTCAGGTCGGCCACTCCACCTGAACAGACAGCCCTCCCAGCGCCTCGGATCGGCGGATCTGCACACGCGCACCGAATGCGTCGACCAGACGCTTCACGATGGACCAGCCCAGGCCACTGCCAGGCTGGTCGGTGCCCAGTACGCGAAAGAACCGCTCGCCCAGACGCTGGATGGCTTCGGGCGCCATGCCGGGACCGCTGTCCTGCACACACAGGCAGACGCCCTCGGGGCCCTTCTTCACCACCACCAGGACCCGCGCGCCGGCAGGGCTGTAACGCAAGGCGTTGTCTACCAGGTTGCGCACCAGAACCCCCAGCAGGATTTCATCGGCGGCCACCGCGCAGCCTTCCTCGGCTTCCAGCTCCAGCACCTGGGAGCGACCCAGGGCAGCCGGCGCCAGATCGGCCGCCACGCGCCGGACCACCGCCGTGAGGTTGACCGGCAGTGCAGGCCGCACCGGATTCGTCTCCAGGCGTGCCAGCATCAGCAGTTGCTCGACCAGCCGCGTGGCCCGGTCACAGCCTGCCAGCGTGGCCTGCAAGGCATGCTGGCGCTCAGCCACATCGTCCCCGGCACCCAAAGCGACCTGGGCCTGGGCCCGGATGGCGGCAATCGGGGTGCGCAACTCGTGGGCCGCGTCTGCGGTGAAGCGCCGCTCGGACACCACCATGCGCCCGATGCGTTCCAGCAACTCGTTGAGGGCACCCACCAGCGGGCGCATTTCTTCAGGACAGTCGTCCAGCACCACAGGTTCGAGTGTTTGCGGAGCCCGCTGCGCCAACGCTTCACTGAGTGCACGCAAGGGGGAAAGCCCGGCCCGGACCGACCACCACAAGGCCGCAGCCAGCAAGGGCAACGCCAGCACCAGTGGCAGCAGCAAACCGCGCATCACCGCCCAGAGAATGTCATTGCGCGATTCGGTACGCTCCCCCACAAACACCTGTACATCGCGCTCTGCGCCACGGGCGCCGAATACCCGCCACTCCTTGCCATCGCCGAGTTTTCGGGTGCTGAAGCCGGTCGTCTTGTCCGACATCGGCTGCTCGCTGGCATTGGTCGTGCGGGTAATCAGGATGCCCTCATGGAATACCTGAAACGCCACCTTGGGCGCATATTTGTGCAGCGACGGAGCGTCCAGCACACCATCGTCATCGCCTTCGGATTCCGACTGCTGCACCACCAACAGGCCGGCCGCCTGCGCAAGGTGTCCGTCGAGCAGTTCGTCCAGTTCATGGCTGGCATCGATCCAGGTAAACAGCGCGGCGGCCAGCCACACCAGTGTCACCAGCCCCACCACCAGCGTGAGCACACGCGCTTGCAGCGAACGCGGGGGTTGGGGCGCGGTCATGGCGACACGATCGCTTTGAGCATGGTGTAGCCCACGCCCCGCACCGTCTGGATAGCCTCCGGGTGCAGTTTGCGCCGCAGATGGTGGATGTGCACTTCAATCGTGTTGCTTTCCACCTCGTGCCCCCAGCTGTACATCTGCTGCTCCAGCTGTTC
>CAUJJV010000079.1 GCA_963205375.1 Pseudomonadota bacterium | reverse complement strand
GGGCTGGAGAACGCCATTGCCGACCGGCGCGAGTTCTACAACGAGAGCGTGAACATCAACAACGTGGCGATCGAGCAGTTTCCGGGCGTGCTGCTGGCGCGCTGGTTCAGCTTCAAGGCGTTTGAGCTGCTGAAGTTTGCCGCGGAAGAGCTGCAGGACGTGGACATCGGCCAGCGCTTCAAGGGCTAGGCACCGATGCGGGTGTGGGCACTGCGGGCACTGCGCAGCCAGAACCTGTCTGGCCTGCTGGTGGCGGCGTATATCGGCCTGTTCACGGCGGCGCTGCAACTGCGCGGGAGCCCCATGGCCCGGGCCAGCCTGGTGGCGGCCGTGGTGGTGGGTATCGTCGCGTGGGCCGGTGCCTTGCGCCGGGCCCGGGCGGTGGCGCACCTGGCCACGTCGCGCATCGCATCGGCAGCGCAAGGCTACGTGGAGGTGATGGGCCGCGCCAGCGTGGACCCGGACAACCTGATCCTCAGCCCCATGAGTGGTGTGCAATGCCTCTGGTACCGCTACCGGGTGTTTTCCAGAGACAACGCCAAAGAGGAGTGGCGCCAGACCGACAGCGGGGTGAGCAGCGCCACCTTCGAGATCCGGGATGAAACCGGCGCGGCCCGGGTGGACCCCGACCACGCCGAAGTGCTGGGCGCCGAAGTGCGCACCAACTACCCCGACACCGATACCAAACTGGTCGAAGAACTGCTGTTCGGCGGCCGCGTGCTGTATGTGCTGGGCGAGTTCTCCACCATCGGCGGAGCCCATTCCGTGCTGAGCGTGCGCGACGATGTCAGCACCCTGCTGGCGGAATGGAAAGCTGACGCTGCCGGACTCAAGCGCCGCTTTGACCTCGATGGCAATGGAGAGATCGACCTGCGCGAGTGGGAACTGGCGCGGCGGCTGGCCACCAAGACCGTGGAGCAGCAACACCGCGCGATCCGCAAGGAGCCGGGCGTGCACATGCTGCGTGCGCCACCGGATGGCCGGCTGTTCCTGATTTCCGCGCTCTCACCGCAAACATTGCGTCGGCGCTTTGTCCTCTGGAGCTTTGCCCACCTCGGCCTGGCGCTGGCCGCGGCGGTGCTGCTGGTGCGCTGGCGCTAGGCAGCCACGCCAGGGGCCTTACATTTCCGCGTTTTCGGCGATGGCGTTGGCCAGGTACTCGATCTTTTTCTGCATGTCGGCGTCGGTATCCGCGTACTTCTGCGCAATGGCCGCAAATTCCGGACTGACCTCGATGAAGGCATCCACCACATCGGGGTCGAAGTGGGAGGCGCGCTCGCTGAAGATCACCTGCACCGCGGCCTCGTGTTCCACGCCCTGCTTGTAGACCTTGTTGCTGATCAGCGCGTCGTACACATCGGCCACGGCCAGAATGCGGGCAGACAGCGGAATCTTCGTGCCCGCCAGACCCTGCGGGTAGCCGTTGCCATCCCATTTTTCCTGGTGGGACAGGGTGATTTCCTTGGCGATCACCAGCAGCGGTGAGGTCTGGCCCAGGGTTTTTTCGGCACGCACCAGCGCGTCGAAACCCAGTGTGGTGTGGGTGCGCATGATGGCCAGCTCTTCCGGGGCCAGGCGCCCAGGTTTTAGCAAAATACGGTCGGGGATGCCCACGGTGCCCATGTCGTACATCGGTACGCTGGCGCACAGCAGGTCGATGTACCCCGGCGTTAACGTGGGGGCGAAGGCCGGGTGGCTTTTGAGTTTGTCGGCCAGTACACACACATAGCGTTGCACCCGCAGCAGATGGCTCTCGGTGTCGGACTCGCGCAGCTCTGCCAGCGTGGCCATGGCGAAAAAGGCAACGCGCAACGCCTGGGCGGCTTGCGCAGAATCGTCACCCAAAGGGACGGGGGCAGAATCCATGTCTATTCTCCTGGGAGCGCCGAGAGCGGCGCCCGGTACAGCCACACCATTCTGCCATCAGGCGCCTGGTACTGGGTGCTGGAAATGTGACCGGCCACTTCAAATTCCAGACTGACCAGCCAGGCCCCCGGTCGCAACTCGGCTGCAGCCTTCTCCCAGGCGCGCGGCATGCTCTCGGGGCGCTGGAACAGGTACACCAGGTCGTAGCAGGACCAGTCGGCTTTCCAGATGTCGCCCTGGCGCACTTCGGCCCAGGGGCAGCGCAGCGCGCACATCCAGCGCAGCGGCCAGCTCCATTCCAGTCCGTGCAGGTGCACATGCGGATAGGCGCGGTTCAGGGCCTCCAAACCTTGCCCCAGACCGCAGCCCGCATCGAGCACGCGCGCACCATCGTGCAGAGGCGCGTACTCGGGCAGTGCGTCCAGCGCATCCGGTGGCGTGGGAAACAGCGGGGCATCCCTCCAGGCATTGATCGGATAGACCAGCAGCAGCAGCAGCAACGGAACCAGCCAGGCCCAGGCCGGCACGCCGGACACACCCAGCGACGCCAGGCTCAGGGCCAGCGACAGCGGAAACCCGGCGGCAATCAGCACCCGGCGCCACCAGGAGTTGCCCCACAGACTGGCGGCCACGCCCAGCGCGGTGGCCAGCGCCATGGCCAGGCCCAGCGCCACGCCCTGTCCCAGGGCCAGCTTGAAGAGCGCCCAGGCCGCCATCCAGACCAACACGGCTGGCACAGGCCAGACGATCAGGCGCTCAGACATGGCGCCACCGATTGAGTGTGATTTTGGCCTCTAGCCCGCATGGAGTATGCGCAAGCAGCTATGAAATACATAGCAATTCAGGCAGATTCAGCGGCTGGTGCCGGGCGACAGGCGTTCGATCAGGCCATTGAGTTCGTCGAGCGAGCCAAACTGGATGACCAGCTCGCCCATCTCTTCGAACCGGCCATTGCGCTTGACACGCTTCTTGATATGCACATCGACCTGCGCCATCAGCAGGTCGGAGAGTTCTTCTTCCACACGCTTGAGGTCGCGGGATTTCTCTTTCTTGGGTTTCTGCGGGGTCAACGCAAATTCGGCGCTGAGCTTTTTCACCAGGCTTTCGGCTTCGCGCACCGACAGTTTTTTGGTGGCGACCTGGTTGGCCGCGGTGATCTGGGTGGCGCGGTCCAGCGCCAGCAACGCACGGGCATGGCCCATGTCGATGTCACCGGCCATCAGCATGGTCTGCACCGGGTCGGCCAGATTCAGCAGGCGCAACAGATTGCTGGCGGCGCTGCGCGAGCGGCCTACGGCCTGCGCGGCAGTTTCGTGGGTAAGCCCAAACTCCTTGATCAGGCGTTGCAGACCGTGGGCCTCTTCCAGCGGGTTGAGGTCTTCACGTTGGATGTTCTCGATCAGCGCCATGGCGGCGGCGGCCTCGTTGGGCACGTCGCGCACCAGCACCGGCACGCTGTCCAGCCCGGCCAGCTTGGCCGCGCGGAAGCGGCGCTCGCCGGCGATGATTTCGAACTTGCCGGCATTCGCACCGTCCGACAGCTTGCGCACCAGGATCGGTTGCATGATGCCTTGCGCCTTGATGCTCTCGGCCAACTCGTACAAAGCACCCTCGTCCATGCGGGTGCGCGGCTGGTACATGCCGGCCACCATATCGGTCAGCAGCAAGGTGTTGGGCTGGCCGGGGTTGGTGGGGATGGCACCGTCGGCGGCGCGGTCCGCCACCTTGGGGCCGAGCAATGCTTCCAGACCCATCCCTAAGCCTTTGGGTTTCTTGGTGACCATTATTTTTCTTCCTTCGTTAGCATCAAATTCTTCAGTAGTGCGTGGCCGTCGGGCCAGTCACCCAGTCCCGATTCGGCATTGATATGCCCGGCCAGTCCGTAATCCACGAACTCCGAACCCCAGGCATGGGCAAAGGCGCGTGCGCGCTCCAGGCTGCAATAGGGATCGTTCTGGCTGCCCAGCAAAACACTCTTAAACGGCAGACGTTGCATCACCACCGGCGACCAGCTCTTGAGCACCGCGCGCAACTCCTCGCGTTCGGGGTCGCCGGGCGCCACCAGCAAGGCCCCGACCACGCGATGCGTGTTCTGCGAATGCGCCGCCCAGGCCGCAGTCAGCATGCAACCCAGGCTGTGCGCCACCAGCACCACCGGCCCGGTGGCGGCCAGAACGGCCTCC
>CAUJJV010000078.1 GCA_963205375.1 Pseudomonadota bacterium | reverse complement strand
CAGACCCTTGGCATTGATTTCCTGAGAAAACTGGCTCTTGTAGGTTTCCACCAACCACACGCCCAGTACATTGAGGTTGTAGATGCGCCAGCCAGCGCCTTGCCCAGGAGTTTTCTCCAGACGGTAGTCGAGCTGGATCGGATCGCCCCCGCCTTTGATCTCGGTCCGCACCAGCACTTCCTTGTCTTCCGGGCTGGCTCGCAGCGGCTTCATGGCGATGGTCTGCGTAGTCACCTGCGCGAGCGCACCGGCATAGGTGCGCACCAACAGAATCTTGAACTCCTCCTGCAGACGCTTCTGCTGTTCCGGCGTAGCCTGGCGCCAGGCAGGGCCGACGGCCGACGCTGTCATGCGCTGGAAATTCACATTGGGCATGATGCGCTCATCAACCAGCGCAACCAGCTTGACCATGTCCCCCGAGCGCAGCGCCTTGTCCGCCTTGATGGTGTCCAGAACGTCCACCGAAAGGCGCTTGATCATGGCATCCGGTGCTTCATCATTTGCGTGCGCGCCTCCCACGAGACCTACAGCCATCAACACAGTCAAACCCAGGGTGCGAAGAAAATTACGTTTCATAGCCGCTTTGTACTCCAGAACAGGGGTGAATTATCTCCCTCTGACGTAAACCGCGTGCAAAGAGTCCGTTATTTGGTAACCGCGCTGGGGTCAATATCCTCGTCCGGAGGATTGCCATCGTAGACACGGTTCCGCTGGCGTTGCAGGTAGGAGTCGCGCATGAAGCTGTATTTATCCAGCGCAGCACCCTCCACCACTTCACCCGCCCGCAGGTACTGGGCACGCAGGTCCACCAGTTCGAGCACGGTAAGTCCATAACGGGTAGGGTCATCGGCAATCTGGTTGACGAGATTGCCCTGTTGGTCGACCGGCAGAGCCACCACTTCCCGCAAGGTATAGGGCCCAAGCACCGGCAACACGATATACGGGCCTGCGCCTACACCCCAGCGGCCCAGAGTCAAACCGAAGTCGGCGGAGTGACGTTCGATATTGAGATCGCTGGCCACATCCACCAAACCACCGATGCCCAGCGTGGTGTTGATCATCACGCGCCCCACGCTGTCACCAAAATCCTGGCCACGCAACTGCAGGCCATTGTTGACAGCGGACCACACATCGCCCAGGTTGCCAAAGAAATTGGACACGCCTTTGCGGAACCAGTTGGGGGTGGCATCGCGGTACACCGTGGCAACGGGCTTGACCACCGCACGGTCCAATGCATCGTTGAAACCAAATACACCCCGGTTGAACGATTCCAGCGGATCTCTCGGGTCCGGATTGGCCACTGTGGCGCACGCCTGCAGCAGCACCAGGCAGGCCAGGAAAGCCCACCGGGTGACGCGGATACAGGCGCTCTGCAAAGTCACTTCTTGTCCTCTGCCGGGCCATCTGCAGCCTTGCTGTATAGAAACTGGCTGATCAGGTTTTCCAGCACGACCGCCGATTGGGTTGCGGAAATGGCGTCGCCCGCTGCCAGATTGGCGACATCGGCACCGGCCTCGATGCCGATGTACTGTTCACCCAGCAATCCGCTGGTCAGAATCTTGAGCGAGCTGTCCTTAGGGAATGCATAGCGCTTGTCCATGGACAGGGTCACACGGGCCTGAAATGTCTTGTCGTCGAACGCAATGGATTCGACCCGCCCCACCACCACACCGCTACTCTTGACCGCCGCCTTGGGTTTGAGGCCACCAATATTGTCAAATTTGGCAGTGACTGCATAACCCCGATCGAAGCTGATCGACAGCAGATTGGCGGACTGCAGGGCCAGAAAAAGCACCGCAAAGCCACCCAGCAGAACAAACAGACCCACCCACACATCTTTACTGGAACGTTGCATTTGCAATCCCCTAAATACTGAACATCATGGCGGTCAGGACAAAGTCCAACCCCAGCACGGTGAGCGAAGCCACCACCACGGTACGCGTGGTGGCATGGGCAACCCCTTCGGGCGTAGGCTGGGCTTCATAGCCCTGCAGCAAGGCAATAAAACTCACTGCGAAACCAAACACCACACTCTTGACTACGCCATTGCCCACGTCCACCCAGACATCCACGCCACTTTGCATCTGGCTCCAGAAGGAGCCCGAGTCAATGCCAATCATGGGCACACACACTGCCCAGCCGCCCACCACACCGACCGCGCTGAACACCGCCGCCAGCAAGGGCATGGCAATGACCGCACCCCAGAAACGGGGCGCCAGAATACGCGAGACAGGATCAACCGCCATCATTTCCATGGCACTGAGCTGCTCACCCGCCTTCATCAGACCGATCTCAGCGGTGAGCGACGTACCTGCCCGACCGGCAAACAACAGGGCCGTCAGCACGGGGCCAAACTCGCGCACCAGGCTCAGGCTGATGAGCATGCCAACCGACTCGGCCGCACCGAAACGCTGCAAGCCATAGTAGTACTGCAGACCCATCACAAAACCGACGAACACACCGGACACCGCAATGATGGCCAGCGAATAGTTGCCCATGAAATGCACCTGGTCGCGTAGCAAGCCAGGACGGCGCAACACCGGCCCCAGCGAAGCCAGCAAACGACCAAACAGCCGGGCTCCATAGCCCAGATCGGCCATCTTGGAACGCACAGCCAGGCCAACGTCAGCGGGGTGGTACCAGCTCATCGTCCTGCCCCCATGGAAAAGTCTGCATCCACACTGGAGGCAGGGTAATGGAACCGCACCGGACCTTCGGGCAAGGCGTTGACGAACTGGTGCACCAGCGGATCGGTGCTTTCGCGCACCTCCTGCGGCGTACCCTGGGCGGCAATCTTGCCATTGGCCAGAACAATCACCTTGTCGGCAATATGGAAGGTTTCCTCCAGATCGTGCGAGACGACGATGCTGGTCAGCCCCATGGTGTCATTGAGCTGGCGAATCAGGCGTGCAGCCGTCCCCAGGGAGATCGGATCCAGCCCGGCGAAGGGTTCGTCGTACATCACCAGTTCAGGATCCAGCGCAATGGCTCGGGCCAGGGCCACACGGCGTGCCATACCACCAGACACCTCGGACGGCATCAGGTCGCGCGCACCACGCAGCCCCACGGCATTGAGTTTCATGAGAACAACGTCGCGCACCAGCGCCGGGGACAAATTGGTGTGCTCACGCAAAGGAAATGCCACATTGTCGAACACGCTGAGATCGGTGAACAGGGCCCCAAACTGGAACAGCATGCCCATGCGGCGACGCGCAGCGTAGAGGGCCTGTGCATTGGCTTTGCCCATATCCTGCACATCTTTGCCGTACTGGGCACCATGCAACAGCACCTGCCCTGCTTGCGCACGGTACTGTCCACCAATCAGGCGCAACACGGTCGTTTTTCCGCCCCCCGACGCACCCATCAACGCGGTCACCTTGCCGCGCGGAATCGACAGGGTCACGCCATCGAGGATCCGCCGTTCGCCGTAGCCAAAGGACAGATCTTTCAGTTCAACGAGCGGGTCAGTGGAATAGTCGGCCATACAAACAACAAGGCCGGGGAAATACCCGGCCTCGGAATGATAAGCGGGAAAACCCTGATCAGCGTGGCAGGTCGCTAGACCCCATCAGGAACTCGTCCACCGAGCGCGCGGCCTGACGGCCTTCGCGGATAGCCCACACCACCAGACTTTGACCACGGCGCATATCGCCAGCAGCAAACACCTTGGCCACATTGGTGGCATAGCCGCCGGTGAACTCGGTCGATGCCTTGGCGTTGCCGCGGCCATCCTTGTCCACGCCAAAGCCGTCCAGAATGGTCGCAACGGGGTTCACAAAGCCCATGGCCAGCAGCACCAAGTCGGCCTTGTATTCCTTTTCGGTACCGGCAATTTCCACCAGCTTACCGTCCTTGAGCTCGACATGCACGGTTTTCAGCCCAGTGACTTTGCCGTTCTTGCCGACAAATTCCTTGGTGGAAATGGCAAATTCGCGGGTGCAGCCCTCGTCGTGGCTGGAACTGGTACGCAGTTTCAGCGGCCAGTAAGGCCAGACCAGGGGCTTGTCTTCCTGCTCGGGAGGCTGGGGCATCACCTCGAACTGGGTCACGCTGACCGCACCATGGCGGTTACTGGTACCCACGCAGTCCGAGCCGGTGTCACCACCGCCAATGACGATCACATGCTTGCCGTCCGCGCGCAACTGGTTCTTGAGCTTGTCGCCCGCGTTGACCTTGTTCTGCTGGGGTAGAAATTCCATGGCAAAGTGAATGCCATCAAGGTCACGGCCAGGCACCGGCAAGTCGCGCGACTGCTCAGAACCGCCAGTCAACAGCACCGCGTCAAAGTCTTTTTGCAGCTGTGCGGGGGAGATGCTCTCCTTGGCCCAGTTGGTCACCTTGGAATCCTTGGGCAACTCACCGACCATCACACCGGTGCGGATGGTGACACCCTCAGCCTTGAGCTGGTCGGCGCGGCGGTCGATGTGCGACTTCTCCATCTTGAAGTCGGGGATACCGTAGCGCAGCAGGCCACCGATACGGTCGTTCTTCTCGAACAGGGTCACATCGTGGCCAGCCCGGGCCAGTTGCTGCGCAGCAGCCATGCCAGCAGGGCCGGAACCGACCACAGCAACCTTTTTGCCGGTTTTCACCTTGGCTGGCAGGGGTTTGACCCAGCCTTCGGACCAGGCTTTGTCAATGATGGCGTGTTCGATGGACTTGATGCCCACCGCATCACCATTGACATTCACCACGCAGGCAGCTTCGCAGGGTGCGGGGCAGATGCGGCCGGTGAACTCGGGAAAGTTGTTGGTGCTATGCAGCACCTCAATCGCAGCCTTCCAGTCGCCCCGGTACACCAGGTCGTTGAAATCCGGAATGATATTGTTGACCGGGCAGCCGCTGTTGCAAAACGGTGTACCGCAGTCCATGCAGCGTGCAGCCTGTTTGTTGGACTGTGCGTCGTCCAGTCCGACCACGAACTCTTTGTAGTGCTTCAGACGTTCTGGAACGGGCTTGTAGCCCTCTTCGATGCGTTCAAACTCCATGAAGCCAGTAATTTTTCCCATGATTCTGTTCCTTTACTTGGCTGCAGTTGCTACTTTTTTGGTAGCTGCTTGCGCAGGCTTGACGGGGGCTACAGCCGATTTTCGTGCATGAATCTCACCCAGAGCACGCTTGTACTCGTTGGGGAAGACCTTCACGAACTTGGCGCGCGAGGCATCCCAGTTGTCCAGCAGTTCACGCGCACGCTTGCTGCCAGTCCAGCGATTGTGGTCTTCAAGCAACTTTTTGAGCTGCGCTTCATCGCTCTCGCCACGGTGCCAAATGGCCTTGTCCATCGCGGCTTCCTGCTCGGAGGTTGTCAACACCTTCTCCAGGCTCACCATGGCAGTATTGCAGCGCTTGGCGAACTGGCCGTCCTCGTCATACACGTAGGCGATGCCGCCGCTCATGCCGGCGGCGAAGTTGCGGCCGGTCTTGCCCAGCACCACGGCCGTGCCGCCGGTCATGTATTCACAGCCGTGGTCGCCGGTGCCCTCCACCACCGCGGTGGCGCCGCTCAGGCGCACCGCAAAGCGCTCGCCCGCCACGCCGCGGAAGAAGGCCTCGCCGCTGGTGGCGCCGTACAGCGCTGTGTTGCCGATGATGATGTTCTTGGTGGCATCGCCGCGGAAGTCGATGCTGGGCCGCACCACCACCCGGCCGCCGCTCAGGCCCTTGCCGGCGTAGTCGTTCGCATCGCCGATCAGGTACTGGGTGATGCCCTTGGCCAGGAAGGCCGCGAAGCTCTGGCCGCCGGTGCCTTCCATCTGCATGAAGATGGTGTGGTCGGGCAGGCCCTCGGGCCGGTGGCGGATCAGCTCGCCCGACAGCATGGCGCCCACGCTGCGGTTGCGGTTGCGCGCATCCTGCATGAACTGCACCTTCTCGCCACGCAGGATGGCGGGCTGGCACTTCTCGATCAGCTGCACGTCCAGCGCCTTGTCCAGGCCGTGGTCCTGCACCTCGGTGTGGAAGCGCGGCACATCGGCCGGCGCCTCGGGCTGGTGGAACACCTTGCTGAAATCGAGCCCGCGCGCCTTCCAGTGGGCGATGCCCTTGCGGGTGTCGAGCAGGTCGCTGCGGCCGATCAGGTCGTCGAACTTGCGGATGCCCAGTTGCGCCATGATCTGGCGCGCCTCTTCGGCGACGAAGAAGAAGTAGTTGACGACGTGTTCCGGCTTGCCGGCGAACTTCTTGCGCAGCACCGGGTCTTGCGTGGCCACGCCCACCGGGCAGGTGTTGAGGTGGCACTTGCGCATCATGATGCAGCCCTCGACCACCAGCGGCGCGGTGGCGAAGCCGAACTCGTCGGCACCGAGCAACGCGCCGATCACGACGTCGCGGCCGGTCTTCATCTGGCCGTCGGCCTGCACCCGCACGCGGCTGCGCAGGCGGTTGAGCACCAGGGTCTGC
>CAUJJV010000077.1 GCA_963205375.1 Pseudomonadota bacterium | reverse complement strand
AGCCAGAAAGTCAGCCTGCGGCATGTCTGGCCAGCGGGTGAAGTACTCCGCCTCCCGGTGGTGGACCTTGCGCACCTCCTGCAGGCACACAATGTCGGCGTCCAGTTGCTCCACCGCGTGGCCCAGGTTGTGGATTTCCAGCCGGCGCCGCGGGCCTACGCCCTGCACGCCCTTGTGGATGTTGTAGGTGGCGACACGCAAAATAGTCATGGTTACATCATGCCAGTGTCAGATGACCCTGGCCGAAAAGACAGGTACGTGTAGAACTGCCTCGGCATTCGATGCAGAAAAACACCGGTCTGCGGCCTCCTGCCAGGGCAACCATTGGTACGCCGTATGCTCGCGCGCGCTCAGGGTTACCGAAGTACCCATTGGCACGCACAGTCCAAACACTCGCTCGGTGTTCTGCACCACATCGGGGGCATAGCGGTGGCGCCACTGCGGGTAGATGGAGTACACATTTTCCAGCGCCCAGTCGGTCAGGGTATGGCCCAGTGCATGGGCATCGATACCTGTTTCCTCCATCACCTCGCGCGTGGCCGTTTCCTCCCAGGCCTCGTCCAGCCGGTCCTTGGATCCGGTAACTGATTGCCAGAATCCCGGCGCATCGGCACGCTCGATCAGTAAGACGTCCAGCGCCGGCGTGTAGATCACCACCAGTACTGATTGGGGAATCTTGTACTGCAACGCTTCAGAAGCCACTGAATACCGCGTCCAATGCGGCACCTATTTCGCCGGCCCTGCGCGCGACGGAGACTACTGGCTTGCGCAACATGCGCGACGAGACTGGAGCCGCCAGATGCGGCATCAATGCCAGCGGTTCTCCCTCGATCTCCACAAGAGGACACAAATTAACCGGAAACCTCGCCTGACCCGCACCGATGCGCGACAAAGGCATCACCAAGCGCGTAGGCAGAGCGTCTATGAGTCCACTTTGCACATCCACCACAAAAGGGACCGACTGGCGCGACTCCGGATTGGGATTCACATAAACATCAAACTGCGCCATAGTCCACTACTCCTGCCAGGCCACGAAACCGTCACACCAGAGCCCGTTTGTCTCGAAGTGCTGGTTCTGTTCGTCAATCCAGTCTTTGTATTTTTCGTTGAACTCCTTGCGGCGCTGCGCCATGGTTTTCTGCTGCTGCAGAGCCTGCAACGCCTCAAACTGTTCGACAGAAAGAATCACCGAATCGACGCGCCCACCCTTCTCTATGAACACTGGTTCACGCTTGGCCTGGGCACAGATTTGCCCAAATCGATTTTTAGCTTCGGTGGCGGTGACTTGCATGACTGACTCCTGTTCGCGTTAGCCATTTTAGCC
This sequence comes from Pseudomonadota bacterium, assembly GCA_963205375.1. Taxonomy (GTDB): domain Bacteria; phylum Pseudomonadota; class Gammaproteobacteria; order Burkholderiales; family Burkholderiaceae_C; genus Allorhodoferax. The sequence goes on along the minus strand of CAUJJV010000077.1, from coordinate 11,616 downwards.
ATTACTCATCCGCAAAGAAATCCGAATCAATCCGTTTGAGTTGATAAGTAGCCGCCACCGAAACACCCAAATCGTGTTCGATCATGAGATCGGACAGCCGCGGGCCATCGATCAAAACAACCTTGTACTGGCTGTTGGCAGCGTAATCCTTGGCTTCTTGCGTGTACCAAGACGTAGTGATGAATACGCCCTTGCTGGCGCGCTGACCTGCCAAGGCTCCTACAAACTTCATAATCTCGGGACGACCGACTACGCCTTCCCAACGTTTGGCTTGCAGATATATAGCGTCCAGTCCCAAGCGGTCTTCATTGATGATGCCATCGATGCCACCATCGCCGGATTTGCCAACCGCTCTTCCTGCCTCCTCGCGGCTACCGCCATAACCCATCTTGATGAGCAACTGAACGACCAAGCGCTCAAAGTATGACGGTGAACATGCCTTGACCCGTTCCAGCACATCATCAGCCAAAGCTTCCCGCGACTTTTCAAAGGCTGCGTCCATCACTTCGTCAGGTGTTAGATCCACCTCTACGGACACTGGGGCTGAAGCACCTGCTTTGGTTTCCCCTTCTGCAGAGGGATTTCCATTGCGGAAATCCTGAAAAGATTCAAGCCGGTACAAATATTTGGTACTCAATGCATCAAGGTTCTCAGCCAAGACTTCAGTGCCAGCGGCAGAAATTTGAACCATCCCTCGCTTTGGCTGCGTCAATAAGCCAGCCTTTTTCAAATAGGTCTTAGCCCATCCAACTCTTGAATGAAATGTCAGCGTCCCGCCGCTCGGCAAGAGTTGTGCTCGCTCCTCGGCCGTCAACTGACACTCATCAGCCAGTGCGGCAATGACATCTTTCAACACACGAACGCTGCCATCAGCCAATTGCTTCAGCAAGGGAAGCATTAAAGATTCGTAATCCGGTATCGCCATCTCATCTCCCTGAAAACCCAAATTCAGCTCAAAATGCGCTCATTCATTGTGCATCAGCAACTGCACCACATGCGCACTGGAGCAGCAGAGAGGGGGTGAGGGTTTCCGCGAAGGTAAAAGGGGGAGCCCGCAGGGCGGAGGACACGTAGCGGAAACCCTCACCCCTCTCTGCTGCGGGCAGACAAAAATGAAAAGGCGCTCAAAGAGCGCCCTTTCATTGTGCAACAAGCGGCCGGAATCAGGCGGTCTTGGCCAGATCCACGTTGCGCAGGCGGATGTGCAATTCGCGCAGCTGCTTCTCGTCGACCATGCTGGGCGCCTGTGTCAGCAGACACTGGGCGCGCTGGGTCTTGGGGAAGGCAATCACGTCGCGGATGGACTCGGCACCGGTCATCAGCGTCACGATACGGTCCAGACCGAAGGCCAGGCCACCGTGCGGAGGTGCACCGTATTGCAGGGCGTCCAGCAGGAAGCCAAACTTGAGCTGGGCTTCTTCCGGCGTGATCTTGAGTGCATCAAACACTTTCTGCTGAACGTCTGCGCGGTGGATACGGACCGAACCGCCGCCCATTTCCCAACCGTTCAACACCATATCGTAGCCCTTGGAAATGCACTTCTCGGGAGCCGTAACCATCCAGTCCTCGTGCCCGTCTTTGGGCGCGGTGAAGGGGTGGTGGGTTGCGGTGTAGCGTTGGGCTTCGTCGTCAAATTCGAACATCGGGAAGTCCACCACCCACATCGGGCGCCAGGCTTTTTCGAACAAGCCGTTCTTCTTGCCAAATTCGCTGTGACCAATCTTGATACGCAGGGCACCGATGGCGTCGTTGACGATCTTGGCCTTGTCGGCACCAAAGAAGATCAGGTCGCCATCCTGTGCGCCAGTGCGCTCCAGCACGGCGTTGAGTGCCTTGTCGTGGATGTTCTTGACGATGGGACTCTGCAGACCGTCGCGACCCTTGGACAGGTCATTCACACGGATGTAGGCCAGACCCTTGGCCCCGTAGATCTTGACGAACTCGGTGTAGGCATCGATCTCGCCGCGGCTGATGCCGCCGGTCTCTTTGGAACCACCGGGTACACGCAGAGCGACCACACGGCCATTCTTCATGGTCGCCGCACCGCTGAACACCTTGAAGTCCACATCGGCCATCACATCGGTGACTTCGGCGAACTTCAGGTTCACGCGCAGGTCGGGCTTGTCGGAGCCGTACAGGTGCATGGCTTCCTGGTAGGTCATGACCGGGAACTCGCCCAGGTCCACCCCGATGGTGTTCTTGAACACGGTGGTGATCATGCCCTGGAACATGTCACGGATTTCTTCCTCGCTCAGGAACGAGGTTTCAATATCGATCTGGGTGAATTCGGGCTGGCGGTCAGCGCGCAGGTCTTCGTCGCGGAAGCACTTGGTGATCTGGTAGTAGCGGTCAAAACCCGCCACCATCAGCAGCTGCTTGAACAGCTGGGGCGACTGGGGCAGCGCGAAGAAGTGTCCATCGTGCACGCGGCTGGGTACCAGGTAGTCGCGCGCGCCTTCGGGCGTGGACTTGGTCAGCATGGGCGTTTCGATGTCCACGAAGCCATTGGCATCGAGGAACTTGCGCACTTCCATGGACACGCGGTAACGCAGCATCAGGTTGTTCTGCATGTACGGGCGGCGCAGGTCCAGCACGCGGTGCGTCAGACGGGTGGTCTCTGAAAGGTTGTCGTCGTCCAACTGGAACGGAGGCGTGACGGACGCATTGAGCACGATCAGTTCGTGGCACAGCACCTCGATCTTGCCGCTCTTGAGGTTGTCGTTGGCAGTTCCTTCGGGTCGTGCACGCACCACACCTTTGACCTGCACACAGAACTCGTTGCGAACGTCTTCGGCCACTGCAAACATGTCAGCACGGTCCGGATCGCACACCACCTGCACATAGCCTTCGCGGTCACGCAGATCGATAAAGATCACGCCACCGTGGTCACGGCGACGGTTGACCCAGCCGCACAGGGAAACGGTTTCGCCCATCAGGGCTTCGGTCACAAGACCGCAATAGTGGGAGCGCATGGCCATAACTTGCTTTCTGGACGCCGCCTTCAGGCAGCGGGTTGTGGATTGGTTACTTGGGAGGCACTGCTTTGGGCAGATGCTGTGACGGGGCGACCGAGCCCATGGAGATGACATAAGTGAGCGCCTGGTCCACGCTCATGTCCAGTTCGATCACGTCGGCTCTGGGCACCATCAAAAAGAAACCGCTGGTGGGATTGGGTGTGGTGGGCACATAGACGCTCACGAAGTCGCTTCCCAGGTGGGACGAAACCTCTCCGCTGGGCACGCCCGTCTGGAACGCAATGGTCCAGCTGCCCGCACGCGGATACTGGATCAGCATGGCGGTACGAAACGCATTGCCATTGCTGGAGAACAGCGTGTCAGAAACCTTCTTGACACTGTTGTAGATGGATTTGACGATGGGAATGTTGGTAAACAGCCGGTCCCATTGCTTGATCCACCAGCGGCCCGCTACGTTGGCAACCAGCGCACCGGTAACCAGCATGACGGAAAACACCAGCAGCACGCCCAGACCCGGAATGTGGTGCAGGCGTTCGATCACAGGGGCAAATGCGGCCGGGGTGACCGCAGCCAGAACGGCCAGGAACCCGCCAAACACGGCGTCGAGCATACCGACCAACCACAGCAGCACCCAGATAGTGATGGCCAGCGGCAGCCAGACCATCAGCCCGGTAAGCAGGTATTTTTTGATGGGCACGGCAGCGATCAGGTAGAGGCAGCAGGCGCTGCCGGGGTGGGTGGTGCGGCGTCGGCCTTGGGCGCAGCAGCGGCGCCTTCAGCTGCCGGTGCGGTGGCGGGCGCCGAGGTGGCCCCACTCTTGAAGTCCGTGGCGTACCAGCCGGAACCCTTGAGCTGGAATCCGGCAGCGGTCAACTGCTTTTTGAAGGTAGGCTGGCTGCAGCTGGGACACTGCTCCAGCGGGGCATCGGAAATTTTCTGCAATACGTCCTTGGCAAACCCGCAGGACTCGCATTTATAGGCGTAGATGGGCATGGTGAAAGGGCTCTGGCGTCAGGTTGCAAAGCCTTCAATTATAAGGTGCGTACTAGAAAACCCCTACCCTTATCACAATCTGCATGACAACCATGCCCAGGGCGAAGCCGATCACGGCCGACACCAGTGTCTGCAGCAGGCGATTGGTACGCCTCTGCTCCAGCAGAAGCTCTTGCACCAGCACAGCATTGTCTGAACCGTTGCGGCGCAGATAGGCCTGGATGAGTCCGGGTAACTCGGGCAACAGCCGGGCGTACCGCGGCGCATGGTCCTTGAGCTCCTCGATGAGCCTCTGGGGCCCGACCTGCTGGAGCATCCATTGCTCCAGGAAAGGCTTGGCAGTCGCCCAGAGGTCCAGTTCCGGGTCCAGCTCGCGCCCCAGGCCTTCGATGTTGAGCAGTGTTTTTTGCAACAGCACCAGTTGCGGCTGGATCTCGACATGGAAGCGACGGGACGCCTGGAACAGGCGCATCAGCACCATGCCCAGCGAAATTTCCTTCAGCGGCCGGTCGAAATAGGGCTCGCAGACGGCACGCACCGCAGCCTCCAGTTCGTCGACCCGTGTGCTGGAAGGGACCCAACCGGACTCGATGTGCAGTTCTGCCACGCGCTTGTAGTCGCGCCGGAAAAAAGCCACAAAATTCTGCGCCAAATACTCTTTGTCCACCTCGGTCAGCGTGCCTACGATGCCGAAGTCCAGCGAGATATAGCGCCCAAAGGTTTCCGGGGCCAGACTGACCTGGATGTTGCCCGGGTGCATGTCTGCGTGGAAGAAACCGTCCCGAAAAACCTGGGTGAAGAAGATGGTCACGCCATCGCGTGCCAGCTTGGGGATATCCACGCCGGCCGCACGCAACCGGTCGACCTGGCTGATAGGCACTCCATGCATGCGCTCCATCACCAGTACTTCGGTGGAGCAGTAATCCCACAACATTTCGGGAATCAGCACGAGATTCAGGCCATCCATGTTGCGGCGCAACTGGGCGGCGCTGGACGCTTCACGCACTAGGTCCAGCTCATCATGCAGATATTTGTCGAACTCCGCGACCACCTCACGTGGCTTGAGCCGCTTGCCATCGGCTGACAGCCGCTCCAGCCATTTGGCCATCATGCGCATCAGGCTCAAATCCTTGTCGATGACCTTGGCCATGCCGGGGCGCAGCACCTTGACTGCCACCTCACGTTCCTGGCCCTTGCGGTCACGCAGGACCGCGAAGTGCACTTGTGCAATCGACGCGCTGGCCACTGGAATCTGTTCAAAAGAAACGAATATCTGGTTCAGTGGCTTGCGCAATTCGCGCTCGATGGTGGCCACGGCCACTGCGGAGCTGAACGGCGGTACGCGATCCTGCAGTTTCGCCAGTTCGTCGGCTATATCCAGGGGTAACAGGTCACGTCGAGTCGACAGCACCTGCCCGAACTTGACGAATATCGGCCCCAAACGTTCCAGCGCCTCACGCAGGCGCTGACCGCGCGGCGCCTCCAGGTTGCGTCCCACGGAAACGATGCGCGCCACCAGCCGCAGCCAGGGCTTCTGAAAACTGGTGAGAACCAGCTCATCCAGCCCGTAACGCAGGGCCACCCAGACGATAAAAATGCCGCGGTAGATCCGTGTCATGCGGGAGTGCGCTTGCCAACAAATTGACCCAGGCCCTGTGCCAGGGTACGGCCAGCCTGCACCACCATGTGGGCCGGCGCATCGCCCAATACGCGGGCCAGGTCTTCTTCGAGGTCCCAGCGCACATGGTCGGCCAGCCAGTTGATTTCGGCCGCGAGTTGTACATCACCCTCAATGCGCACGGCGGGTTTTTCACCCTGCATCACCGATTGGGCAATAGCCAACGGCGATTGCTCCGTCACCACCAGCGTGAGATCCGAGGCCGCGTCTGCGGACGCAAGGTCCAGCAAACCTGCCGGGGTGACCAGTACTTTGAAACTGAATTCCCGCCACTGGCTGAGTACCACGCGGCCCTTCTGCCGGGCCAGGCGCTCCATGGCTTGAGGCTCCTGCTGCAATACATGGTTGAGCAGCAACACCGTCTTGCGATGCGCCTCATCCACGGCCCAGGCAGGCGGAGTCATGGGGAGATTGAAACTCTGGAAAAGACCTTCCAGCAAGGAAAAAGGGGACTGTGTTGCCATAGTCCCCCATTATTCCCCAGATGGTGCGCTATTCCGCGCCTGCAGGCTTATTGCAGCGCCTGCACTCCTGCCACCAGCCAGCCGCTGCCGCCATTGCGGGCCTTGGTCATGTTCCAGACCTCGCGGAAGGGGTTGGGACCCGCTGAGGGCTCTTCCCGGATCATTCCGGAAAACTCGACGCTGGCCATGTATTCATTGGCCATTTCTTCGATCCCCAGCAAGCGCGCTTCGATCATCACCACCTCGGTGAAATTGGGCGTACTGCCAGTGAGCTTCTCCCGCTCGGTCAACTGGGCTTGTATCTCCCCCAGCATGCTGTCGGTCATCATGGCACGCAGGGAGGCGATGTCCGAGCGATCCCAGGCGGCTTGAAGCGTCACGAAATTGGTCTTCGCAGCTTTCAGGAAGCCTTCGCTGTCAAATCCCGCAGGAATGCCCCAGCTTTGCGATCCCATCAGGGCCGAACCGATCATGGAACCCGACTGGAGACCACTGTCCAACGGCATGGCATTGCTGCGCTCGAAAGGACGCGCAGAGGCATCGTTCCCCACATTTTCCGGGCGGTAAGGTTGTGGAGTCTGGGCAGGCACATGGCCCGCGCCCTGAAACGCATAGGGCCCCGCGTTTTGCAAGGGGGCAGCAGGACGACGATTACGCATGAACCAGCCCACCAGCATCATGACGCCCAAAGCCAGCAAGCCGAACATCAGGATATTGCCGAATGCCTCCCCCATACCCAGGGAGTTGGCCAGCCAGGCCAGCCCCAGACCCGCGGCCAGACCACCCAGCATGGCGCCCCAAGGGCGCTTAGGGGCAGCGGCGGGTGCGGCTGCCGGAGCAGGCTTGGGAGCGGCTGCCGCGCTTTGCGCCGGAGCACCGGGCGCTGCCGGTGCCGCCTGCTGCGTCACATTGGAGCTTTGTTTGCCCACTGACTTGCCGCCACCCAGCCGTTTGGCCGCCTCTGCGTTGATGCCCGACAGAGCCAGAACCAACGCCAATCCCAATGTCCACAGTTTCATGATGTCTCCGAAAAACGAATAATCTCAGCACTTGATTCCAACATGCAATGCGGCAATCCCACCAGTGAGGTTGTGATAGTCCACATGACCGAATCCACCTTTGTGCATCATGGCCTTTAGTTCTTGCTGACCCGGGTGCATGCGAATCGACTCGGCCAGGTACCGGTAGCTGGAGTCGTCGCCCGCCACCAGCTTGCCCAGCCGCGGCAGCACCTTGAAGGAATACCAGTCGTACACCTTCTCCAGCGGAGCGGCCACCTTGCTGAACTCCAGCACCAGCAGCTTGCCGCGCGGTTTGAGTACCCGGTTCATCTCGGCCAGGGCCACGTCCTTGTGCGTCATGTTGCGCAGGCCGAAGGCCACGCTGACCACGTCGAAGTAATTGTCCGGGAAAGGGAGTTTCTCCGCATCACACACCATCGTGGGCAAGGCCACGCCCAGGTCCAGCAGGCGATTGCGCCCGGTGGAAAGCATGGCTTCGTTGATATCGGTGTGCACCACCTGACCGGATTTGCCGACCTTTTTGGAGAAAGCCAGCGCCAGGTCACCGGTGCCACCAGCGATATCGAGTGCGCGGTCGCCTTCCTTCAGGTTGGCCACCATCACGGTATAGGCCTTCCAGGCGCGGTGCAATCCCGCCGACATCAGGTCGTTCATCAGGTCGTACTTGGGCGCGACCGAGTCAAACACGGTGCGCACATGGCGCGCCTTCTCGGTCTCATCAACCGACTTGAATCCAAAATGGGTGGTGCTCATGGTTTGATTCTAAGCAAAATCGGCAACCAGCCCCCAGAAAATATGCGCAACACGCTATCAAAAAGATAGCGACTGCAAGATCAATGGCTGGCGCAGCTGTGACCGGATTTTTCCGGCATGGGCGTATCCCGGTCCACGCCGGCCGCAGACAGTTTGGCTTCGTAGTCCTGCCAGAGCTGGTCCTGCTGCGAGCCCAGAAAGTACAGGTAATCCCAGGAAAAAATACCCGAATCGTGTCCGTCCGAAAATCCGGGCTGCACGGCATAGTTCCCCACAGGCTCCAGCCCGGTGAGGTCGACCAGACGCTTGCCGGTTTGCAGCGTTTCCTGGCCTGGTCCGTGGCCCTGCACTTCGGCAGACGGCGAGTACACCCGCATCAACTCGAACGGGATACGAAATGTCGCCCCATCGGAAAAGCTGATCTCCAGCGCGCGGGACTGCGAGTGCACTGTGATGTTCGTCGGTGCGGGAGCACCAGTGGTCAAACCTGCCATGCGTGTGTCCTCTGTTATTTAAACCAGTACCCGCTCAATGCCACCGGCATTGGCCGTCTGTACATACTCCGGCAGCCATTGCTTGCCCAGAATCTGGTTGGCCATCTCGACCACGATGTAGTCGGCTTCCAGCAACCCATTGTTCAGGTCGTTGCCATAGCGGGTCAGACCCTGCAGGCAGCTGGGGCAGCTCGTCAGAATCTTGACGTTGCCCTCTTCTGCCACCGCACCACTGGCGCGCAGCTCGGCTTCGCCCTTGCGGATTTCCTCTTCCTTGCGAAAGCGGACCTGGGTCGAAATATCGGGACGGGTCACACCCAGCGTGCCAGACTCGCCACAGCAGCGTTCGCTCTTGAGCACCTTGTCGCCGACAAGGGCCTTGACGGTCTTCATCGAATCCCCCAGCTTCATGGGGTTGTGACAGGGCTCGTGGTACAGGAAACCACCCTGGCCCGCAGGCAAGGTGATGCCCTTTTCCAGCAGGAACTCGTGGATGTCGACGATGCGGCAGCCCGGGAAGATCTCCTCGAACTTGTACCCCTGCAGCTGGTCGTAGCAGGTCCCACAGCTGACCACCACTGTCTTGATGTCCAGGTAGTTCAGCGTGTTGGCCACGCGGTGGAACAGCACCCGGTTGTCCGTGATCATCTTCTCGGCCTTGTCGAACTGCCCGCTGCCACGCTGCGGGTAGCCGCAGCACAGGTAGCCCGGTGGCAGCACGGTCTGCACGCCGGCATGCCACAGCATGGCTTGCGTGGCCAGTCCCACCTGGCTGAACAGGCGCTCCGACCCGCAGCCGGGAAAATAGAACACGGCTTCCGTCTCGCTCGTCGTGGTCTTCGGGTTGCGGATGATCGGGACGTAGTCCGGGTTCTCGATGTCCAGCAAAGCACGCGCGGTTTTCTTGGGCAGGCCGCCGGGCATCTTCTTGTTAATGAAGTGGATCACCTGCTCCTTGATCGGCGCAGTGCCCACCGTGGCCGGTGGCTTATTCGTCTGTTTGCGCGCAGCCAGGCGCAGCACCTGGTTGGCCAGACGCTGGGCCTTGAAGCCCACGCCCACCATGGCGGTACGCATCAGTTTGATGGTCTCGGGATTGGTGGCGTTGAGGAAGAACATGGCCGCGGCATTGCCCGGCCGGAACGACTTCTGCCCCATCTTGCGCAGCAGGTTGCGCATGTTCATGGTCACATCGCCAAAGTCGATTTTCACCGGGCAGGGCGACAGGCACTTGTGGCAGACCGTGCAGTGGTCGGCCACATCCTCGAACTCTTCCCAATGCTTGATGCTGATACCGCGGCGGGTCTGCTCTTCGTACAGGAACGCCTCGACCAGCAGCGAGGTCGCCAGGATCTTGTTGCGCGGGCTGTAGAGCAGGTTGGCGCGCGGCACATGGGTGGCACACACTGGCTTGCACTTGCCACAGCGCAGGCAATCCTTGACCGAGTCGGCAATCGCACCGATGTCGCTCTGCTGCATGATCAGCGACTCATGCCCCATCAGACCGAACGACGGCGTATAGGCGTTCGTCAGGTCGGCATGCAGTGCCAAATTGGCTTCCAGCCCCCGTCCCGCCTGCGCGAGCAGCTCTGGATTTCGTAGCAGCTTGCCTTTGTTGAAACGACCTTCCGGATCCACCTTGGCCTTGTAATCGGCAAACGGCTTCAGTTCAGCATCGCTCAGGAATTCCAGCTTGGTGATACCAATGCCGTGTTCACCCGAAATCACGCCATCGAGCGAGCGCGCCAGCGCCATGATGCGTTTGACCGCGCCGTGGGCGGCCTGGAGCATCTCGTAGTCGTCGCTGTTGACGGGAATGTTGGTGTGCACATTGCCGTCACCGGCGTGCATGTGCAGCGCAACCCAGACGCGACCCTTGAGCACACGCTGGTGGATGGCAGTGCATTCGGCCAGAATGGCCTCAAAAGCGCCGCCGGTGAAGATGTCCTGCAAACGGACCCGCAGCTGGGTTTTCCAGCTGGCACGCAGCGTATGGTCCTGCAACTGGGGAAACAGCGTTTCCACACCGTCGAGCCAGCCCTGCCACTGCGCACGTACCTCGGCCACCAGGCTCAATGCTTGGGCCACACGGTCTTCCAGCAACTCGGCGGCGGGCACTTCGCTGGCGTCGTTGGTCTTGCCCAGGGGCAGGTTGCCCTGCCCCAGGAATTCGGCCAGCGCATCGCACAGGGCCAGCTTGTTGCGCAGGCTCAATTCGATGTTGATGCGCTCAATGCCATCGGTGTACTCGGCCATGCGCGGCAACGGAATCACCACGTCTTCGTTGATCTTGAACGCATTGGTGTGGCGGCTGATCGCGGCTGTCTTCTTGCGGTCCAGCCAGAACTTCTTGCGCGCTTCCGGGCTGATGGCGATGAAGCCTTCGCCGCTGCGTGAATTGGCAATGCGCACCACCTCGGAGGTGGCGCGGGCCACATCATCGGCATCGTCGCCGGCAATATCCCCCACCAGCACCATCTTGGGCAGGCCACCGCGTTTGCTCTTGGTGGCGTAGCCCACCGCCTTGAGGTAGCGGTCATCCAGATGCTCAAGCCCGGCCAGCAACACACCCGTGCGCTTTTGCTCCGCGAACATGAAGTCCTTGATTTCCACAATGCTGGGCACGGCATCCTTGGCGTTGCCAAAGAACTCCAGGCACACGGTGCGTGTGTGGCTGGGCATGCGGTGCACGATCCAGCGCGCGCTGGTGATCAGACCGTCGCAACCCTCTTTCTGGATGCCAGGCAGGCCCGCCAGGAACTTGTCCGTCACATCCTTGCCCAAGCCCTCCTTGCGGAAAGTCTTGCCGGGAATGTCCAGCCGCTCGCTGCGGATCTTGGTCTTGCCGTCCGCCTTGAAGTACTGCAACTCGAAGCTGGCCACTTCCGCATCATGGATCTTGCCCATGTTGTGCTGCAGGCGGGTCACTTCCAGCCACTCGGCCTGGGGTGTCACCATGCGCCAGCTGGCCAGGTTGTCCAGTGCAGTACCCCAGAGCACAGCCTTCTTGCCGCCAGCGTTCATAGCGATGTTGCCGCCAATGCACGAGGCCTCGATCGAGGTCGGGTCCACCGCAAACACGAAACCACCGCGCTCGGCCGCATCGGCCACGCGCTGCGTGACCACGCCGGCTTCGCTCCAGACGGTGGGCACTTCGCGGTCCAGTCCCGGCAGGCGAAGCATCTCCACCTCGCTCATGGCTTCGAGCTTTTCGGTATTGATGACCGCACTCTTCCA
>CAUJJV010000076.1 GCA_963205375.1 Pseudomonadota bacterium | reverse complement strand
GGGGCTTTTTCCTGCACCTTGTTCTTCAGCGGATCGGCCACGCTGGTGTACACCGGCTCACCTTCGGTGGGCTGCTGCCGTTGCAGCGCCGGGTTCACCAGGTTCACCACGCCCGGTGTGGGCTCGATGGACGGATGCGCCTGGACGGACGGGTTGACCGGAGCAACCGGGATCACCCTGTTTGCCCCAGACGAAGCCAAATCTGCGCCGGCGGGGCGCACATTCGGGGTTCGATCAATGGATGGCAACTGCATTTTGGTTAAGGCGGTGAGGCCCCTCCGGTGACTTTTAGATGCTGACGTACGTTTCTTAACGACAGATTTAGGCCGGTATTTAGGCCTATTTTTAAAAATTTAGAAAAATTTTTCGTTCGCCATACCAAATTCACCTGAATTTGCACCAATATGGTGCAAATTCTCTTGCATCCTCCCCCGCCCTGCCAGTTGCCCCTACTTCTTCAATAGCGGACCAGTGCGCGGTACGTCAGGACTATCCGGCCCTCGGCGGGGACCGGCACACTCCAGACGGCTGTGTTCGAGGCGCCTTTGGTATGGGGGTGGCTGGCAGACAGGATTTGCCAGTCGCCGGGCATCGGCTCCTGCACAGTCACTACAACGGCTTCTTTCTTGGCGTTCTTCAGCACCATTTCGTAGGCACTTTCGAACACCGCGTTGTATTTGCCGGTACCGCCCAGCTTCTTGAAGTCGGTCTGCTTCTTATCAGCAGTCACATCAAAGGCATCACCCAGCTTGAGGCGCACCTTCTCGCCCTTGGGTGTGTGATCTATCCGGTCTTCACCAATGAACTGGGCGTTGCCTGACGCATCCTTTTTGTAGACACGGATGACGCCCTTGGGCAGGGGCATTCCGAGGCGCGCGCTTTCCTTGTTCTCAAACTCTACATACACGGCCACCTTGAGCTTTTGCCCCAGTTCGCCCACGCTGCTCTGGTAGTAGTAATCGTTGCCGCGCAGCAGCAGCTCCTTGCGGGCAGGCACGCCGCTGGCCGACAGCAGGGCGACCTGTTTGGTCTGGTTCTCGGCAATCGTAGTGGGACGGCCCAGGGTGTACAGGTGGTATTCAAACAGCGACTCCTGCGCCACGTCGCTCGATGCCTTGGCCATGGCCGGTGCGGCCATCAGCACCGCACGCCCGCGCTGCGCCAACTCGGGTGCCACCTGGTTCACGTCGCCCGCCACCAGTTGCAACCGGGCATTACGGTAACTGGTTCCGCTGGTGTTGGTCAGCGTGACCCAGCCAGACATGTCCAGCCGGTCATCGGCTGCGTTGAGCTCCACCACATAGTCCGCCTTCCAGGCCAGTCCAGCGGTCAGGTAGCTGAGCTCCACATCCTGCACCGCAGCAGCCGTGTTCTCCAGTGACATGACCAGGGTGGGCCGATCGCGCAGGTTGGCCGGTACGCTGCCAAACACCAGGCGGCCGGGAATACCGGTCTCGATGCGCTGGCCGATTTGCAGCACCACGCCGTTGTTGGCCGACAGCACCGTGGCGGACTCGGTGGTCTCATTGCCCGTAGCCGGATTGGTACGTACCACGTTGACCGTCTGACCCACATATTTCTCCAGCAGCTTCTGGGGGGTGAGCAGGTCAAAGTCAAAGTTCTGCTCCAGCACACTCAGCGCACCGGGTGCGCTGACGCTGCGCAACAGCGCGGTTTCAGGCCGCATGCGGGCACTCACATCCCGGAATGCCAGCGCAGTGGCACCGGTCTTGAGCTGGATCCGACGCTGGTCTTTCACGAGCGCCAGGTTGTCGTTGTAGATGGTGACGGCCACTTCGCGCTGGTCTGCCAGCGTACTGCGCTGCTCCTGTGTTTGGGCGCAGACACCCTGCATTGACAGTACAAGGGCCGTGAAGGTCGCGGGAACAATAAGTTTGCGCATGGCGTGGGCTTTCTGGAACGGTGAGGGTGCGATTATTGTGCGCCACCGGTCCATTAGACTTGGGGTCTCGCTTTGCCGATACAAATACCCCATGACCGATACCACTTCCCGCCCCCCACTTCCCGACCACCTCTGTGTGGATCCACGCAGCCCCCACCATGTGGCGGCCGTGTTTGAGCACGATATCGGCATCCGCTTCAATGACAGGGAGCGCATGGACGTCGAGGAATACTGCATCAGCGAAGGCTGGGTCAAGGTTCCGGCAGGAAAGACAGTGGACCGCAGAGGCAAACCGCTGCTGATCAAGCTCAAGGGTAAGGTCGAAGCCTTCTACCTCTAGGTCCCTCTGCCTTGACCGCCCGCGCTGGCAGCGCGCTGCCCAAAGTTCTCTGGCCCCTGCTCTTTGGCAACTTTGTCATTGGCACGGGGGTGATGGTGGTGCCCGGCACCCTCAATGACATCAGCAGTTCGCTGGATATTTCGGTCGCGGTGGCCGGCCAGCTGATTACCGCCGCAGCGGTGGTGATGTGTCTGGGCGCTCCCCTGTTTGCCAGCATTGTGGCCGGGTGGGACCGGCGGCGCCTGTTGACACTGTCCCTGCTGTGGTACGCGGTTTTTCTGGGTCTGTCGGCCCTGATGCCCAGCTTTGGTTCGCTGCTGCTGGTGCGCGTGCTGGCCGTGGTTTCACCAGCCATCTTCACACCGCAGGCAGCAGCGTGCGTGGGGCTGCTGGTGTTGCCGGAACAACGGGGGCGGGCCATCACCTTTGTCTTCCTGGGCTGGTCGGTGGCCTCGGTACTGGGCATGCCCATGGGTGCCTGGATTGGTGGCATTCTGGGGTGGCGCAGTGCATTTGCGTTTGTGGCACTGCTCAGCCTGGTCAGTGCGGTCTGGGTGTGGCGCAGCCTGCCCAATGGCATCCGCCCGCCTGCACTGTCCAAAGCGGCCTGGATGGAAACGCTGCAATCCAGAGCCCTGATGCTGTGTGTGCTGGTCACCCTGCTGTATTCGGCGGGTCAGTTTGTGTTGTTTTCGTATTTCGCGCCGTACTACAAAGCCCAGCTGCAAATCACACCCGTTCAACTTAGCCTGCTATTCGCATGGTTTGGTGCGTTCGGGCTGATTGGCAACATCGTGATGTCGCGCCATATCGACCGCATTGGTGCCTCTCGGGCGGTGATGTGGGGTGTGGGCAGCATGGCACTCAGCCTTCTGCTGTGGCCGCTGGGCACCAGCCTGCTGCTGGCTGCACTCATTTCTGTGCCGTGGGCACTGGGCTGTTTTTCCAGCAACTCGGCCCAGCAGGCTCGCCTCGCCGCTATTGCCCCCGCGCTGGCATCCGGGTCCATTGCGCTCAACACTTCAGCCATGTATGCCGGCCAGGCACTGGGCGCTGGCACTGGGGGCTGGCTGATCGCACACGACGGCATGGGCTCGCTGCACTGGGTCGGCTTGGCGAGCCTGATAGCTGCCATGGCAGTCAGTGCATGGGCTGCACGCCAGAGCGCGCACCGGACGATCTGAGTTCTGTCAGCCCCGAACGACGCTGTGGTCGCAGTCATCCCACGGCAACACCTTGCATCCGCAAGCTGCAACCTCTTTACTGGATTGGGTGATGACAGGCGCCTTGGGGGCGACAGAGCCACCGGCCATACGAGCTGAACCTGTCGCTGCATCCATATCCGGAATCCAGCGCATGAAAGGCGTCAAATCAGCCACATCAACGATGTACCAAACCTTGCGGGCGGCATCCCAGCGGGCACCAAGCGCTTTCGCCTTGTCTTTGTCAGCGAAAGGGGTCACCAGATTGATTCTCATGCGGTCAATGCTTCCAGTTGCTTGCGCAGCGTCGTGTTCTCCGTCTCCAGTTCAACAATACGCGCTCTCAAAATTCCGACGGTGTCTTGCAGGGATGGTTCAGACTCTTTGGCCCGTGCGCCTTTCTTGACTTCACGCACACGTTTTGCGGCTTGGCGCAGCTGCTCTTTGCCACCCAAGGCAGCAGCGACCTGCTCTTCCTCCGGCAGTGTCGACACTGCTGCGGCAGCATTGATGGAGATCGTGCCAGCCTTCACTGCGGCCACCACCTCCGGTGTTGCCTGCTTTTGAATTTTCTCGATCAATACCACCTGGCTGCTACTCAACCGAGCGGCCTTGGCAATGTCTTCCCGGCTCCTCAGGGGCTCGCCAGGCGGCACGGCAGCATTCCCCGCGCTGGCGTTGGGCTCAGCGGGGGACGCGTCGTCAGGTGCCGAAGGGGCTACTGCACTGGACTTTTTGCTCGCCAGGATCTCCCGTTTGCGCAGCGCCAGCACACCCCGCTGGAAATCGGACACGCTACGCCGCCCCAGATGTTGGTCGATCATCCAGAGATGGACATCTTCGATGGTCTTGAAGAGTCCGCTTTGCAGGGTCTGAAAGGGAATGTTGTGCTTCTGGCAGATGCCATACCGGTTGTGACCGTCCACCAGGACATCGCCCCACAGCACCAGTGCATCCCTGCAACCCTCCGCCAACAGGCTGCGTTCCAGGGCGTCGTGCTCATCGGACGTCAAGGGATCAATATAGGCTTTCAGGTCTTCGTTAACGACAATGTTCATATCCGGTGGTTACGTGCAGGCAAAGGGCGTGATTTTAGGTGCCTGAGGCATCCCGCTTCTGGTCGATTTGGTAGGCAGTCATTACATTGGTTGCGACCATGTCGAGTGCAGGCCGGGTGTTGCCCTGCTTGTCGCTCCAGACCTTGGGGGTCAGACTTCCGGCCAGCGCAACGGAGTCTCCGTCTTCGAGGGCCATCAACGCGGCACAGGATTCCGGCGCAAAGGCAATGACGTTCACCACCACGGCCTCTCCATCACCCCCCATCGCCTTGACCTTTGCAACCACAAACCTGCTGGCGTTCTTTCCCTCCCGCATTTCTGCGTCACCCACCAGCTTTCCGGATACAAGTCCATCAATCACTTCAGATTCCTTTTTGCGTCACCGCCAGTTGTGCACCCCATGCAACCCGGACGGCCCATGCAGACACCGGGAGATTGTGGATGACAACCAGGTCCGTGCGACAGGACAAGGGTACGATGGCGCATGATGATTGAAGCCTCTGCCATTTTCTCGACTTGGCTGCCCAGAACGGTCGGGGTGCTTGTGATCACCATCGCAGGATGTTCCTCAACATCCAGGCAAATGGGGTCAGCGGATGGGGTTCCTTCCCGACTTTCTCAAGAGCAGGCCAATGACGTCACGGTGATGGCCATTGGACTGGTAGGCACACCCTACCGTTACGGCGGCAATACTCCGGCAACCGGATTCGACTGCAGTGGCCTTATCCGGTACGTTTACAAGGAAAGAGCGGGCGTCCCGGCGCCACGTTCGGTTGCCGCGTTGGTGAACTGGGGGCAGTCCGTTTCGGCAGAGTCCATCCGGACCGGTGACCTTGCCATCTTCACCCAAGGTGGCCGTGCGACGCACGCTGGCATTTACGTAGGGCAAGGCCGCTTTGTGCACGCCCCCTCTACCGGAGGTGAGGTGCGGCTCGACCAACTGAATTCAAAATACTGGGCCAGTCAGCAAGTGGCTTTCCGGCGGCCTTAGGGCGAGCGTCCTGTTCGGTTTGTCGTTCGG
>CAUJJV010000075.1 GCA_963205375.1 Pseudomonadota bacterium | reverse complement strand
ACCAGCCTGCGCATCATTGCCCGGCTGCACGAGTTGGGCGTGGGTATCGCGATCGATGATTTCGGAACCGGCTATTCCTCGCTGTCCTACCTCAAGCGGCTGCGTCCTACCCAACTCAAAATTGACCGCTCGTTTGTGCGTGACGCCGATACCGACAGCGATTCGCGGGCCATCGTCACCGGTGTTATCAGTCTGGCGAAAGCTCTCGGACTTAATATGGTCGCCGAAGGCGTGGAGACCGAGCAGCAGAGGCAGTTCCTGCGCGATGCGGGTTGCCACACTTTGCAGGGTTTCCTGATTGCGCGACCGCTGGCGGTCGATGCACTGGAGCAGTGGATGGAAAACAACACAGGGACAACGACAACATGAATTCTTTTTCGCAACGGGTCCGCACGCTACTGGGCGTGGCACTTCTGGCGGGCGCCTGTGGCGTGCTGCAGGCAGCACCCACAAGCAGCACCTTCGAGCCCACGCAGGTGGTGCAGGGCACCACCTTGAAGCTCAATGGCGCCGGAACACGCTACAAGGTGGTTTTCAGGCTGTATGACCTGGCGCTGTACACGCAAAGCAAAGTGAGCACCCCCGAGGAGTTGCTGGCATTGCCCGGGCCCAAGCGGCTGAACTTCGTGGCTTTGCGCGATTTGCCCGGGACCGACCTGGGTCTGGTGTTCATCAAGGGACTTTCCGCCAACTCATCGCCTGAACTGGTGCGCAAGCACACGGTTTCCAGCAACCGCCTGGTGGAAATTTTTTCGGGCCGTTCCAAACTGACGGCAGGTGACACCTTTGCCATGGAATACGTTCCGGGTAAGGGCACCACGTTCTACATCCAGGGCCAGGCCCAGGGTGCTCCGTTAGGGGATGCCGAGTACTTCGGCATGGTGCTCAAGATCTGGGTAGGCTCCTCACCCGCCGACTTCAAGCTCAAGGACGCTCTGCTGGGCCAATAACCAGTAGCTCAGCCGCCCCGGGTGACCCGCTGGCGCCATCCGAGCCACAGCAAGGAGGCTCCCGCCAGCAGGACCAGGGGCAATGAACCCAGGTTCAACAGGGTCCAGCCCTGGGTGACGACCAGGGCGCCCGAGGCCAGTGAGCTGAAGGCCATCACCGCAAACACGGCAAAATTGATGGCCGCCTGCGCCTGGTCCTTTTCCTCGGGCCGGTAGGCTTCCATCGACAGCGTGGTGCTGCCGGTGAACAGGAAATTCCAGCCCACGCCCAGCAGGAATAGCGCCAGTACAAACTGGTGCAACTCCACGCCGGACAGCGCAATGGCGATGCACAACAGGTTGAGCACCACCCCCAACCCCATGATCGGCAGGGTGCCAAAGCGTTTGATCAGGTGCCCGGTAAAAAAGCCCGGCGCGAACATGCCGATCACATGCCATTCCAGCACCAGTGCAGCATCGTCAAAGCCCAGGCCGCACTGCTGCATGGCCAGCGGGGTGGCAGCCATCAGCAGGTTCATGACGCCGTAGCCCAATGCGGCAGTGATGCAGGCCACGGCAAACACCGGCTGGCGCACGATGGTCCACAGGCTGCGTCCGCCATGGGCTTTGCCTTGCGGTACCGCCGTGTCCGGGAAGCGTATGAAGGCCATCAGCACCATGGCGACCAGCGCAACGGCGGCCAGTACCACGTAGGCCCCGGCAAATTGCACCTCCAGCAAATTGCGGGTGCGCGCTGCCAGGTTGGGGCCCGCAATGGCGCCCAGCAAACCACCGGCCAGCACCAGGGAAACGGCCTTTTCGCGGAATGCGGGCAGTGCCAGTTCGGCGGCTGCAAACCGGTAGAGCTGTCCGTTGGCGCTGTAGTAACCAGCGATGACGGTAGCCGCCACCAGCACCCAGAAATGCTGTCCGGCGACAGCCCAGGCGCCCAGCAGTGCCGACGCGGCTGCGACGGCCAGTCCGATCTGGAATGAGCCGCGCCGTCCAAAGCGCGACTGGGTCTTGGCCACCAGCGGCGTGCTCAGGGCGCCCCCGACGACATAACCCATGACCGGCAGCGTGGCCATCCAGCCGTAAGGGGCCAGGGCCAGTCCGACCAGCCCGTTGATCGCGATGAAAGTGACGTTGTTGGTCAGGAAGAGTCCCTGGCACAGGGCCAGCAGCCAGAGGTTGCGGTTCATAGGTTGTGGGGAATGGGAATAAAAAACAACTCAAGCCTGCTGCAGAGCCCGTCGCGCGTGTTCAGTAACTGCACGTGTCACTTCATACGCCAGCGGCAACTCCAGCTTCCAGTGATGCCAATATAGCGGCAAGTCTATGTCGGACTCCGGCGCGATTTCCACCAGTCTTCCGGACGCCAGCAGGGTACGCGTCTGGTGGCGTGGTACCAGGCCATAACCGGCACTGGCAAGAATGGTGTCCAACAGTGAAACGGGCGATGGAATGAAGTGCCGGAGGTATTGCGAGACTTTCAGCTGCAGCAGTTTTTCAAGGTACGCGTCGTGCAGGGAGTCTTTGCGATCAAACAGGACGGCCGGTGCGGTCGATATCGCGGGGACGGAAAGCCCCTCTCCAAAATAGCGCCGCACAAAATCGGGCGTGGCAACGCAACGGTACTGCATGGCCCCCAGCGGAGTCGCCGCAAAGCCCTGCATCGCATGGGGTTCACTGGAAATGCATCCCATAACTTCGCCCCTGACCAGTCGGCCAAAGGTGTGGTTATGGTCATCCGCAATGATCTCCAGGGCAATTCGCTGCGTGTCAAGCAACTCCCAGATGACGGGCCGAAACCAGGTTGCAAGCGAATCCGCGTTGACGGCAATCGCCACGGGCACCGGGGATCGTCCATTTAGACCTGGCTGCAGCGCACCCAAAGTGTCGTTCTCCAGCAACTTGAGCGCCTTGGCGTGGCGCAGCAGAATCTCTCCCTGTGGGGTTGGGACGACCGGCTTGCCCCTCACCAGCAGCACCATGGCGAGCGCCCCCTCCAGCGTCCTGATCCTTTGGGACACTGCACCCCGCGACAGACTCAAGACCAGCGCCGCACGCTCGAAGCTGCCGTGCTCCACGATGACGGAAAAAGTCTCCAGCAGATCCCGATCCAGCATGCATTTTCTCCCTGGTTTAGCCAAACTGACGGTATGTCATTTGTTTTAAACCGTCGTTTTATTTACTGACTCGAGCATAAATTGCAAACTATTGCAATTCGCGAAATTTCATAACCAGTGGCAGTACGAACTGCCCGACGCTTTTTATGCAGGCGAGGAAAAAAACCAATCACCACCCGGGGCCAGCCCTTGCGCGCGGCCTCTTCAGTTGCGTGCTGTCCCTCGCTAGCGCCATGGCACAGGCCCAAGCGAGAGTGGACGTGCAACGCGACGCGGCCGAGCAGCGCCGCACCCAGGAACGCGAAGCCCAGCAGCGCGAACAGCAGGACAGATCCCGTGACATACGCCTCAGCGCCCCGGCCGCCCCGGTACAGCGCCTGCTGGATACCGAATCGCCCTGCTTTCCCATCCGCCAGATCGAACTGCGGGGTGACTCTGCACAGCAGTTTGACTGGGTGCTCGCAAGCCTCTCGGGCCCACAGCAGACCGACAGCCCGCTGAACAAATGTCTTGGCACCCAAGGCATTGGCATCCTGTTGCAGCGCGCCCAGAATGCCATCGTGACCAAAGGGTATGTCACCACCCATGTACTGGCCCAGCCGCAAGACCTGAGCGGCGGCAACCTCGCACTCACGGTAGTGCCCGGGCGCATACGTGCCATCCGAATTCAGGGTGCAACGGGGGACGAAGTGACCACGGCCGTACCCGCTAAAGCGGGCGATATCCTCAACCTACGCGACATCGAGCAGGCCCTGGAAAACTTCAAGCGCGTGCCCACAGCCGAGGCAGATATACAGATCACCCCTGCCGACCAGCCCGACCATAGCGACCTGGTCATCACCTACCAACGAACCACCCCAGTGCGCCTTTCACTGTCACTGGATGACGGCGGTAGCAAAAGCACCGCCCGCTACCAAAGCAGCGCCACCGTCTCCTGGGATAACCCGCTGGGGTGGAACGACCTGTTCTACTTCACCCAAAGCCACGACGCTGGCGGTGGCGATCCCGGCCCACGCGGCACCCGCGGCTACACCCTGCATTACTCGCTTCCCTACGGCTACTGGACCCTGGGCACCACACTGGGTGAAAACCGTTACCACCAGACCGTGACCGGACTGACCCAAAACTATGTTTACAGCGGCACCAGCGGCAATGCAGAAATCAAGCTCTCGCGCCTGGTGTACCGCGACGCCACACGCAAGACCACCGTCTCCCTCAAGGCCTTCGAACGCCACTCGGAAAACTACATTGATGACACCGAAGTCCAAATCCAGCGCCGCACCGTCGGTGGCTGGGAGCTCGGACTGGGTCACAAAGAGTTTCTCGGCTCCACTACCGTGGAAGGCAACCTGGCCTACAAACGCGGTACCCGTGACTTCGGTGCCACCGATGCGCCCGAGGAATCCACCGGCACCGGCACCGCCCGCTTCACCCTGTGGGCAGTTGACCTCACTGTCACCCGACCCTTCAAACTCGCTGCCCAAGCCCTGCGCTACCAGGGCACTGTGCGCATACAGGGCAACGAAACGCCGCTCACACCACAGGACCGGTTCAGCATTGGCAGCCGCTACACCGTGCGCGGCTTTGATGGAGAAGGCGGCTTGACCGGAGACAACGGCTGGTTGCTGCGCCAGGACATCGGCTGGGCCCTGGGAACATCCGGGCAAGAGCTGTATCTGGGCGTGGACGTGGGCGAAGTAGCTGGCCAAAGCACCCAGCAACTTCCCGGCAAGACACTCAGCGGCGCGGTACTGGGCTTGCGCGGCAGCTACAAGAAGCTGCAATACGATGTTTTTGCAGGCGCCCCCCTGTACAAACCCGAAGGCGTCCGCACCGGCGAAACAGCCGCCGGATTCAGTCTGACCGTGGCCTTCTAAGCAGCCAGTACTTCCGAAACCAAACCTAGCGATCTGGAAACTGTCTAACCATGAACCACAACACATACTGCCTCGTATTCAACGCAGCCCGAGGCCAGGTTATGGCGGTGGCAGAAATCGCCACCTCCAGCGGCAAGCGCGCCAGTGGGGAAACCAGTGCCGCCCGCACCACCCACAATTCCGGGGCAAATCGGCCTCCAGCCCCCGTATCCATTGCGCAAGATGCAATCAAATCCATAGTATCCGCAGTGGCCTTGCTGGGCCTGCCGCTGGTAATCCAGGCCCAAGTCATTGCAGACTCCAGTGTCGCCGGCAACCTCAAACCCCAAATCCTCACCACCGCCAGCGGCGCGACCCAAGTCAACATCCAGACCCCCAGTGCGGCAGGCGTCAGCCGCAACCTCTACAGCCAGTTTGATGTGAACGCCCAGGGCGTCATCCTCAACAACGCCACGGGCAACGCACAAACCCAACTCGGCGGTTGGGTGCAAGGCAACGGCAACCTCGCTGCGGGCTCGGCGCGCATCATCTTGAACGAGGTCAACTCCAATAGCCCCAGCCAACTGCGGGGCTATGTGGAAGTAGCCGGCCAGCGTGCCGAAGTTGTCATTGCAAACCCCGCAGGCATCAACGTCAATGGCGGCGGCTTCATCAACGCCAGTGGCGTCACCCTCACCACCGGCGCCCCCCAGTTCAGCGGTGGCAACCTGGACGGCTACCGCGTGCAGCGCGGCACCATCAGCGTGGACGGCGCCGGTCTGGACACCAGCAACGCGGACTACAGCAACATCATCGCCCGTGCAGTCCAGGTCAATACAGGCATCTGGGCCAAAGACCTCAAAGTCACTACCGGTGCCAACACCGTCAACCCCGCCAACACCAGCGCCACAGCCACAGCCGGAACAGGCGCTGCCCCCACTGTGGCCCTGGACGTTGCAGCCCTGGGCGGCATGTATGCCGGCAAGATCACCCTGGTAGGCACCGAGGTCGGCGTGGGGGTCAGCAATGCTGGGTCCATTGCGGCCAATGGTGGAGCCCTGGTAGTGCAAGCCAACGGCATGCTGACCAATACAGGCTTGATCGAAGGTCAAACCGCTCTCATTAAAGCCACCACGGTCAACAACACCGGCACAGGACAAATCTACGGCGATACGGTTGCCATCCAGGCAGACACCTTGAACAACGCCCCCGCAGTGGTTGGCCAGAGCGCTCCCGTCATTGCCGCCCGGACTGGCCGTATGGACTTGGGTGTGGAGGCGCTGAACAACCAAGAAGGTGCAATCATCTATAGCCAAGGAGATCTGGCAATTGGCGGCAGTCTGGATGCCAACAATCTGGCAACTGGTCGAGCCGGCACTATTACCAACAACAGCGCCACCATCGAATCCCTGGGCTCGATGGACATCAAAACCCAGAACCTGACCAACAGCTACACATCGCTGACCTATCGGGTAGAAACTGTTTCTGCACTGCCTGGTAGCAGCAGCTGCGGCGGTGACTGTTACTCGAATTACAACGAAACAACCTACCGTGCGGTGGCGGTAGATGGCGTGAATGGCGCTGGAAAGATTCTGGCCTCCAATAACATCACGCTGGACGCAAGCAACAACGCGCTCAATAGCAGTGGTCAAATTCTGGCCGGCGGTGCTTTGAACGTTACTGGCACAGCAGTCAACAACCAAGGCATCGACGTCGCCCTGTTCAAAGAACAGCGAGGCACCACCTACCAACGGCGGACCGATCGTTACTGGGACTGGGGTTGGAAAGAGCGTGCATGGTGGGAGGCCAGCGCCTACAGCAACGATGTAGCCGACAACCAAACGGTCCAGCGCGGTGAATCTCCCCCAACCTCACCAACGGCACGCAGCGCATTCAGTCCCAATGCCAGTACCGTAGGAAACCTGCCAACGTCAGCGCAATACCGCATCAACAACAACCTGGGTGCTGCTTATCTCGTAGAGACAAATCCACGCTTCGCCAATATGCGCAACTGGCTGGGCAGCGACTACATGCTCGCCAGCCTGGTCCTAGACCCCAGCGTGACCCAAAAACGTTTGGGCGACGGGTTCTATGAGCAACGCCTGATTAACGAGCAAGTGGCCCAACTCACTGGCCGCCGATATTTGGGCAACTACACCAGCGACGAAGCCCAATACCAGGCGCTGATGAACGGCGCTATTACCTACGCCCAGACCTTCAACCTGCGTCCCGGCATTGCCCTGACCGCAGAGCAAGTAGCCCAACTCACCAGCGACATCGTCTGGCTGGTCGAAA
Organism: Pseudomonadota bacterium; assembly: GCA_963205375.1. Classification (GTDB taxonomy): domain Bacteria; phylum Pseudomonadota; class Gammaproteobacteria; order Burkholderiales; family Burkholderiaceae_C; genus Allorhodoferax. The sequence goes on along the minus strand of CAUJJV010000075.1, from coordinate 14,131 downwards.
AAGAAGTCACCCTCAAAGACGGCCGCAAGCAGCGCGCCCTGGTGCCTCAGGTCTACGCCATGGTGCGAGAAGGTGACTTGTCGACCACTGGCGCCCTGCTCTCTGGCAACACGTTGAACATCAGCACCACGGGTGACGTGAGAAACCGCGGCTCCATTCTGGGGCGCCAGCTGGTGCAGATTACTGCGCGGGACGTCAACAACCTTGCGGGCCTGGTTCAGGGCGATGCAGTCAACCTACAGGCAAGTCAGGACATCAACAATATCGGCGGAACCGTTGCGGCGCAAAGCAGTTTGACTGCAGCGGCAGGCCGGGATGTGAATGTTCAGAGCACCACCAAACAGACGGCAAACACGGGCAGTGGCGGCGGTGTCAAAACCAGCAACGAAGCAGTCAGCCGCGTAGCCGGCCTGTATGTCAGCAAAACCGGTGGACCGCTGCTTGCCAGCGCGGGCCGGGATGCCAACCTGATCGGCGCACTGATTCAAAGCAACGGCGACGTCACCGTCGCCGCTGCAGACAACCTGAACCTGAAGACGGTGAACACCAGCAGCACCTTGGATGCCACCCTCAATGCGGACAATTTCAACCGCAAGAGCCAAAGCGCAGAAGTCGGCACCACCATCCAAAGCGCTGGCAGCACCACGCTCCAAGCCGGCAAAGACATCAAAGCGCGTGCTGCAGATGTTCAAAGCAATGCCAACGTCGTGGCCACGGCAGGTGGCTCCGTCACTATCGAGGCAGGCGTGGCAACCAGTGCGCAGTCGTCTGGGCGCACCACGGCAGGCAGCAGCTTCTTTGCTTCCAATCTGAGTACCGATCGCCAGTCCAGCAGCCAAACGCAGGCAGTTGCCAGCAACTTCGGTGGCAACAATGTGACGGTCAATAGCGGAAAAGACATTGGTATCCAGGCCTCCAACGTGGTGGCTGACAAAGACCTCACCCTGGCCGCAGCAGGCAACGTCACCATCGAAGCGGGCACCAACACCCAAACCCAAACCAGCTACAGCGCCAAGAGCGAATCCGGCCTCATGAGCAGCGGTGGCCTGGACGTAAGCATCGGCAACCGCGACCAAAGCACCGACCAAATGAACACCCGCACCAGCGCCGCCGCATCCACTGTAGGCAGCACGGGCGGCAACATCACCATCACGGCGGGCAAGACGTATACCCAGACAGGCAGCGATGTGCTGGCCACCAGCACGACAGCAGGCACTGGCAACATCGACATCACTGCCAAGAAGGTAGACATCGTCGAAGCCAGAGAAACCAGCAGCTCCGAGACCAAAACCAAGTTCGAGCAAAGCGGCATCACCCTCTCCTTGAGCAACCCGGTAGTCAGCGCCGCACAGACCATGCAAAAAATGGCCACGGCGGCAGATAACACCAAGAGCGAGCGAATGAAAGCCTTGGCTGCAGGAAATGCGGCTTTGGCCGGCTATGGTGCATACGCCGCCATCGATAACGGACGATCGCTCAAAGATGCCACAACTGTAGACAAGGCCGGTGGTGTCAGCATCAACGTGAGCATAGGCTCCAGCAGCAGCGAGAGTAGCACCAGCATCAGCAACGACACTGCACGCGGCAGTACGACAATTGCAGCTGGCAACGTCAACATTACAGCAAAGGGGGCAGGCACAGATTCCAACTTGCTGGTGCAGGGAAGCACATTGTCGGCAGGAGACACTACCAATCTGCGCGCTGACAACCAAGTGCGGCTGCTGGCTGCAGCCAACACCAGCATCCAAACCAGCAGCAACAGTGGCTCCAACGCCAGCATGGGCGTGGGCTTTAGCACGGGCTCTAAAAGTGGCATCACCATCAATGCCAGTGTTGGCAAGAGCCAAGGCAGTGGAAACGGCCAAGACATCACCTACACCAACACCCAGATCAACGCCGGCAGGCAAGCCAACATCACCAGCGGGGGCGACACCGCCCTTCAAGGGGCGGTCGTAGCCGCCCAAACTGTCAAGGCTGATGTGGGTGGGAATCTGTCCATGGAAACCCTGCAGGACAAAAGCACCTACAGCGAAAGCAGTAGCAGCAGCGGCGCGGGGGTGAGCGTGTGCGTTCCCCCCCTGTGTTACGGCACCAGCAGCGCAAATATAAGCGCCAGTAAAACCGACATCAACAGCAACTACCAAAGCGCCAACGAACAAACGGGCATCAAGGCAGGTGATGGCGGCTTTCAGGTCAGCGTGCGGGGCAATACCGACCTCAACGGCGGCGTGATGGCCAGCAGTGACAAAGCGATAACGGGCAACAAGAACAGCCTTAGTACCGGCACGCTCACTACGAGTGATTTGAACAATGAAGCCAGCGCATCGGCTGCGACCAGCGGTTTCAGCCTAAGTACGGATATGTTGTCTCAAGGCAAATATGGTGCTGCCAAGGGTGTGCTGACCAATATCATGGACAACGCCAGTCAATCGGGCAGTAGCAGCGGTCAGACCAAAGCAGCCATCAGCGCAGGCACTGTGCGCATCACCGATGATGCCGCGCAAACCCAGCTGACTGGCAACACCGGAGCGCAGACCATCGCCAGTCTGAATCGCGACACCCAAAATGCAAACACGGTGGCGCAGCGCCAGGATGTACAGGCCATGAAACAGACTGTGGAGGCCGAGCGAGCGATCAAGAATGAAGCGGTCAAGCAACTCACCACGCTGACCGATGAAGCCTACCGGGTCATGTTCAAAGAGGTACCCAAGTTTTACAAGGTAACGTGTCCTGCCAATACAAACTGCACCACAAATCCCGAAAAAACAACCGTACAACTGGTGGACAAAGATACCCAAACTGAACTGGCCAATGCACCTAGCGGGGCTGTGTTGGCTGTGAACGGCATCGACAACCCACTGGAGCGCGCTGGGCAACTGGCGATGCAGAATGCGGAGCTTGTTAGAGATGCAAATGGCGTTGAAGCTAAGCCCACAACGATCTACCTCATGCACTACGTACCCGCCAACAACGGATTGAGTGAACTCATGATCGCAGCCTATGAAAAAAGCCTTGCGCCCACGTTGGGCTACTCCAACCAGGATGAAGCCTATGCGGCCGCCATCCAGGCACGGGGGCAGCTAGAGACCACCAGCCTGGGGCACAGTCGGGGCACCATCGTGCAAACGAATGCCAACAACATTCTTGGCGAGCAGAAATTCACCAACCCGAACTTGAGTGTGCGCGGGGTGGGCGGTGCGGTGACTGGGGAGACTTACACTGATGCAGCACTTAAGGTTGCCGGCGTTGATGCGGCGAGAAATATCACCTTTACCTACTTCAAAAATGACCCGGTCCCTGTAGTTGCTGGCGGCAACTCTGGAGTGATTAGTTTGTCGGAGTTTTGGAAAGTTCTGACAACATCCAACAGCACGCACAGTTGCTACGGAACCGGGGCTGCTGGTTGCGCCCAAGTGGAAATACTAACTCCCAGCGCCCCCAAAGACGCAAACCAAAAAAATAGCAGCTTGATTAGGTACATCGGTGGTAAGCCTTTTGATGCCAGTGGCAAACCACTAGAACTGAATAAGTGAGGTTTTGTATGAATCGCAAATTTTTCTCTGTGATAGCTTGCCTTGCAAGTGTGTGCGTACTTGGTGCTTGTTCGTTCGCATCTCAGCAGCTTTCTGACAAGCGAATGGAAGAACAACTCTTGAGGCCAGGTGCACTGGACTCGCCCGTTGCAACCAACTTTGATGAATACCACTTTAAATTTCTGGATAAGTACAGGATTGTTCATGCATGGCCGGTGACTTCGGCTTGCAAATATGCTGGCCGTAGGACGATGTACAAAATGGGGGAGACGTCGTATGGCGAAGTCCAGTGGGTGCTTGACATCATCGAAGAAGGTAGGAGCACAAAGCAAAGAGATGCAGATCCGGGATGGAACTTCAACCGCTTCGTTCGCAGCGTCAAAGTGCAGCGGCCTGTCTATGACACGGTGAATGGCGTGCGCGGTATTGTTCGTTACGAGGAGAACGAAGAAGGCTTGCAGCCGATTTGCTTTGAGGCTTGGGTGGGCAGTAGTCATGCCGTGACAATTTTTCTATATCAACGTACTGTTGATCAGTGGCAAGATGCACTGGCGAAATGGAGCAAAGGCGCATACCTTGGCAAGGACGCAGTGCAAGGTATTGATACTGTCATGGGTAACAAGTGGCATGTCTACCGATTGCCACTAAAACCACGCGAGATGAACCGCGTTGCGGGAGCCTATGAACTGCGCATATTGCCCATAGGGGATACCGGATACACCTTTGCGATGGAATTTGGTGCCACTGTGGAGTCACTAGAAAACCCCCAAGCACACGCCGCCTTCCAGGCCATGTTCAATCGTCTGATTGAGTCAGTCAAAATCGAACCCCTGACTCCAGCCATTGAAGCAGATATGGCACAACTCAAAGCCAAAGCATTTGAAATCGTCCGCCAGAATTGCTTGCGCATGAAGAATCCACCTGGGTATTGCAAGAAGTATCTCGAACCCCAATGACTACCGGCGCAAATTTCGCCCGCGTTCAGCAGCCGTTGCCGCCGACCGAAAACTGACCACCTAATTGCATAGGTGCCGATCCAAAATTGACCTGGGTGTTCCACTTCTTGCGGTGAATCCACCCGATGAACCATCGGCTTCAGGGGCTGCGCTCACTGTGTCAGTACCGTCAAGGCGGCAAGCGCGGCGGTTTCCGCGCGGAGCACGCGCGGACCCAGGGACACCGGGGTGAAACCCTGGGCCAAAACCAGGTCTTCTTCGGCGCTACTCAAACCGCCTTCTGGGCCAGACAGAAGTAGGGTGTCGCTGTTAGATGCAGGCAGGCTGCGCACGACCATGCTGCCTTCGTGCAGTGACAGCAGGAGCCCCTGCCTGCCGGCAGCGCTTCCGGCTTTGATCCACTGTGCCAGTGTCTGCATCGGGTGCACCATGGGCACGCGGTTACCGCCGCACTGTTCACAGGCAGAAATGGCCACGCTTTGCCAGTGGGCCACTTTCTTGTCAGCGCGCTCACCCGACAGGCGCAGCACGCTGCGCTCGGTCATCAGGGGCTGGATGCTGGCTACGCCCAGTTCGGTCGCCTTTTCCACCAGCCAGTCCATGCGGTCATTGGCGGGCATGCCCACGGCCAGGTGCACCGCGCGGCGGGCCTCGCGTTCCACCGGGTGGTGTGTTGCCACCCGGACTTGCACGTCACTGCGGCCCATGTGGGTGACCGTAGCGTCGAACTCGCCGCCGGGATACGGGCCACCCCAGCCCGGGCCGTGGTTGAACAGGGTGATGGTGTCGCCCGGTTGCAGGCGCAGCACCTGCACATGGCGTGCCGCGCCCGCGGGCAGGTCCAGCAGGTCATCGGTGGCAAGTGCAGCGGGGCAGAAAAAACGGGGCATGGCAACGGAATTGTTTGCTATCAAATATATAGCTGACTGCGCATGTTCTGCGCGGACTAGGAGCCTATTTTGCTTGAGGTTTGTTGTAGGCCAGGATGTTGGAGGGTTCGATGCCTTCGACCGATTCCACCAGGCGCAGCAGCGGTTTGAGTTCCCGGTAGCGGGCGCAGGTGGAGCGGATATAGCCAATAAAGCGCGGCGTGTCGGCCAGGTAGTGTGGTTTGCCGTCGCGCAGTGTCAGGCGTGCAAAGATGCCGGCCACTTTGAGGTGGCGCTGCAGGCCCATCCATTCCACGCCACGGTAGAACTCACCAAAGTCATCACCGACGGGCAGACCGGCCTTGCGGGCTTTTTCCCAGTAGCGTATGGTCACGTCCAGGCAAAAATCCTCTTCCCAGCTCAGGAAGGCGTCGCGCATCAGGCTGGCAATGTCGTAGGTGATGGGGCCGTAAACCGCGTCCTGGAAGTCCAGTACGCCGAGGCGAGCCCCCACGCTTGTCGCTGCGCGTACTGCGCTGCCCCCCAAGGGGGCTAATTTTCCTTGGGGCGGCCCGGCGGAAAATTGCGTTGCATCCTCCACTGAAACCATTAGATTTCGGGGCATGAAGTCCCGGTGCACATACACGCTGGGCCAGGCCAGGTTGTTCTGGATGATGCAGGCAAAGGCGTCATCCAGTGTCTTGCGCATGGCGGTGTCGATGGCTACCTTGCGGTGTTCGGTCAGGTACCACTGGGGAAACAGCTCCAGTTCACGGCGCAGCAGGGCTTCGTCATAAGGCGGCAGTTCACCGGGGCGGGAGGCCAGTTGCCATTGCACCAGTACGTCCACCGCCTGCAGGTACAGGGCCAGTGGGGGCGCAGCGGCGGGGTCGATCACCTGCATCATGGTCTGGTTGCCCAGGTCGGACAGCAGCATGAAACCATGCGGCTCATCCCAGGCCAGAACCTGGGGCGCCTTCAGGCCAGCGGTCTCCATCAGCTGTGCGACATGCACAAACGGCTTGCAGTTTTCCTTGTCGGGCGGGGCATCCATGATGATGCGGGTGCCCTGTGTGCTGTCCACGCGCAGGTAGCGTCGAAAGCTTGCGTCGGCCGACGCCAGTTGCAAGGTGGCGCGGTCCAGGCCTTGCGCAGTCTGTACGCGGGCGAACCACTGTTCGAATTGGGTTTGCCGCGCGGCATCGGCCCATGCGACAGAGGAGGAAGACGGGGACGGAGAAGTAGGCGTGGAGCTCATGGATAATCCATTCTACAAACCCGCCAGTCGTCCTCATGCGCTTTTCTCCCAGCGAGCCTCTGGCTTTGCAGATTCTTCACCACCGGCAACCGCTGCGCCCAGTTACCTTGCTGGTGTGCAGCGTGCTGTGCTCGGGCGCGTTTGCGCAGGACGCTGCAGAGCCCGTGGCCGAGAGTCTGGCGCTGCAACCCAGCCGCCTGCTGGAGGAAAAGATCAGCGCGGAACAGCGCGACCAGGCGCCGACTTTTCTGCAGGGCGATCGCATCTCCGGCCGGCCGGACCTTGAAACGGTGATCGAGGGCGATGCCACTTTGCGCAAAGCCGGTACCACCATCCGCGCCGACCGGCTCGAGTATGACCAGCCGACCGACCAGGCCAAGGCGACTGGCAACGTGCGCATCAACCGCGGCGGCAATGTGTACGAAGGCCCCCAGCTCGAACTCAAGGTGGAGCGGTTTGAAGGTTTTTTCAACCAGCCGCGCTACCAGTTTCTGCAGAACGATGCCCATGGCGAGGCGGACCGTATCGACTTTCTGGATGAAAGCCATGCGGTAGTCCACAACGCGACCTACACCACCTGCCGCCGCGTTCCGGGACCGAGCTGGCTGCCCGACTGGATATTGCGCGCCGCCACCATCACGCTGGACAACGATGAGGATGTCGGGGTTGCCACGGGCGCGGTGCTGAGCTTCAAGGGGGTGCCCATTCTGCCGGTGCCGGCAGTCAGTTTTCCGTTGAGCGACAAGCGCCAGTCCGGTGTGTTGCCGCCCACCATCGGGGTGGACAACGTCAATGGCGTGGAAGTGGTCGTGCCCTATTACTGGAACATTGCACCCAACCGGGATGCCACCATCACCCCCACCCTGATGACCCTGCGTGGTGTGGACCTGGGTGCTGAGTTTCGCTACCTGGAGCCGTCCTACAGCGGTACGGTGCGTGCCAATTACATGCCTGCGGACAAGCTGCGCAGTGCGGACCGCTGGGGCATGAGCTATCTGCACGCCGGCAGTATTGACACCGGCCTGAAGCACATTGGTCAGGTGGGGCTGTCGGTCAACCTGAACCGCGTCAGTGACGACAACTACTGGAAGGATTTCACCCGCAGCAGTTCCACCTTGACACAGCGGCTGCTGCCCAACGATGTGAATGCCTCCTGGGGGCGTGGCTTTGTCAGCGTCGGTGCCCGGGTGCTGCAGTGGCAGACCTTGCAGGACCCCACGGCGCCCATCGTGCCGCCGTACGACCGTGTGCCACAACTGACGGCGCGGTATGCCCAGACCAATCTGCAGGGCTTTGATTTCTCGGTGGACGGTGACTTCACCCAGTTCGAGGCCGACCGGTTTAAAACCCTGCAGCCCAATACCCAGCGCACCTACACCCAGTTGCAGGTCAGCCGCCCCTGGCTGGCACCCGCAGGCTTCATCACCCCGAAGCTCCAGCTGCATGCGGCGGCCTACCAGTTTGACACGATGCTGGCCAACGGGAGCAACACCGCAGACAGCGTGGTGCCGACCTTCAGCCTGGACAGTGGTCTGGTGTTCGAGCGGGACGCCACGCTCTGGGGACGGTCCCTGGTGCAGACGCTGGAGCCCCGCGCGTTTTATGTCTACACGCCCTACCGCAACCAGAGTGCCCTGCCCAATTACGACACCGGTGCGAACGACTTCAATTTTGCAAGCATCTATACCGAGAATGCCTTTGTAGGGCACGACAAGATCTCGGACAACAACCTGCTCACCCTGGGGCTGACCACCCGTCTTCTGGATGAACAGACCGGGGCACAGATTGCACGGTTTGGCATCGCCCAGCGCCTGCGCTTCGAAGACCAGCTGGTGACGCTCAACAGTGCGACTGCGCCGTCACTGGCGGGCTTCAGCGATGTGTTGTTGGGCGCGGCTGTCAACGTCAATGACCGCTGGGCGTTGGATTCCACTGTGCAGTACAACGCCAAAACCGACCAGTCCGTGCGCTCCACCGTTGGAGCGCGCTACAGCCCGGGTAGCTACCGCGTCATCAACACGGCCTACCGTTTCCAGCGCGGTGCGAGCGAACAGATTGACATGAGCTGGCAGTGGCCTCTCAATGACCTGTGGGGGGACCGCGGGCAGGAGCTGGGTGCCGGCCGCGGCCAGGGGCCGGGTCGCTACTACAGTGTGGGCCGGATGAACTACAGCCTGAACGAAGGTCGCCTGGTCGACACCGTACTGGGGGTCGAGTACGATGCGGGCTGCTGGCTGGGGCGCGTGGTCTTTGAGCGGGTGCAGACCAGTACATCCACCGCGACCGAGCGCCTGATGTTCCAGCTGGAATTTGTGGGCTTTACCCGGCTGGGCGTGGACCCACGCCGAACTTTGACACAGAATATTTCGCGTTACCAGAATTTGCGCGACACAGGCGGCAGCAACAGCCGCTTCAGCAACTACGACTAAACAAAACATGAATCTTCGCTTGTGGGCTTTGGCCCTTGCTTGTATCAGTGGCATTGGCGGCGCAGCGGCGCAAGTGCAGGCATCCCGCCAGGCGGACTTCATCGTCGCCGTGGTGAACTCCGAGCCCATCACCAACAGCGAAGTCCGTGCACAGGTGCAGCGGGTGAGCGCGCAGATCACCCAGCAAGGGCAGAAATTGCCGTCACCGGAGGAGTTGCGGCGCGATGCGCTGGAGCGACTGATCAATGAGCGCGCGCAGCTGCAGATGGCCCGTGAAACCGGCATTCGGGTGGACGACGCTGCGGTTGACCAGGCCGAACAGATGGTCGCCAGCCAGAGTCAGATTGACGTGGCGGAATTGCGCAAGCGTGTCGTCAAAGAGGGCACGGATCTGGCCACGTTTCGCACGCAGTTGCGGGAACGTGTGCTGATCAGCCGCCTGCATGAGCGCGATATTGAGTCCCGTGTGCGGGTGACGGATCAGGATATTGATCGCTATCTCCAGGAACAGCAGGCCAGCAACACCGATCCTTTCGCCCAGGAAATCAACCTGGCGCAGTTGCTGGTGGCCGTGCCGGAGAAGGCTTCCTCCGAGCAGGCGGCGTTGCTGTACCAGCAGGCCCAGAAGGTACTGAACCGCATTCGTGCGGGGGAAGATTTTGGCACTCTGGTCAAGGAACTGTCTGCGGCTGATCGCAACAACGGTGGGCAACTGGGACTGCGCAGGGCGGACCGATATCCACCGTCGTTTGTTCTGGCGACCCAGAAGCTGGGGGTGGGCGGTGTGTCCGACATCGTGCGTTCTGCGGCGGGCTTTCACATCCTCAAGGTCGTGGACCGCCGTGCACCGGCCGTACTCGTACGCACCGTGGTTCAGAGCCGTGCACGACATATTCTCTTGCGTACAGGTCCCGAGTTGACGGCGGCACAAGCCCAGGCACGGTTGGCCGATTACAGGCAGCGCATTCTCGGCGGCAAGGCCGATTTCCAGAAACTGGCGCGCGAATACTCCCAGGACGGCAGTGCCCAGCAGGGCGGAGACCTGGGGTGGGTCAGCCAGGGTACGTTTGTTCCGGAGTTTGAAGAGGCCATGAACCGGCTCAACGAAGGCGAGATCAGCAATCCGGTGGTATCGCGCTTTGGTGTGCACCTGATCCAGCTCGCAGAACGCCGCCGTGTGGATCTGAGTCCGCAGGAATTGCGCCAGATGGTGGGCAACCAGTTGCGCGAAACCAAATACGCAGAGGCGTATGCCGTATGGGCGCGTGACGTACGCGAACGCGCGTACGTGGAAATGCGCGACCCCCCGCAATGAAGCACATCGCACGCAAACGGTTTGGCCAGCACTTCCTGTCGGATGGCGGCATCATTGACGCCATCGTTCACGAGATTGCACCCAAGCCGGGGCAGCACATGGTCGAAATCGGACCGGGTCTGGCTGCACTGACCCAACCGCTGGTAGAGCGGCTTGGTCATCTGACGGTGATTGAGCTGGACCGCGATCTCGCGCAGCGTCTGCGCAGCCATGGTCATCTGACGGTGATCGAGTCGGATGTGCTGAAAGTGGACTTTTCCCTCATCCTGCCGTCTTCCAGTGCTCCTGAAACAGGAGCGACCGCGGTGGCTATGCCGACAACGGACAAGCTTCGGGTGGTGGGTAACCTGCCCTACAACATTTCTACACCGATTCTCTTTCATCTGTTGCAGTACGTGGATGCCATTGAGGACCAGCACTTCATGCTTCAGAAGGAAGTCGTGGACCGCATGGTGGCCAAGCCGGCAACCTCGGACTACAGCCGCCTGAGCGTGATGCTGCAATGGCGCTATGCCATGGAGGATGTGCTGTTTGTGCCACCAGAGAGTTTTGATCCACCCCCCAGGGTGGACAGTGCGGTGGTGCGTATGGTGCCACTCGCGGTACCGCCGAAGGTGAACCCGATCTTTCTGGGTGAACTGGTCCAGGTGGCCTTCAGCCAGCGTCGCAAACTGTTGCGGCACACACTGGGAAAGTGGCTGGAGCAGCGAGCGTATTCCGGGCACTTTGATGTGCAGCGGCGCGCGGAGGAAGTCCCGGTTGCAGAGTACGTGGAACTTGCGCAGGGCCTGCAAGCCTGAGGTTCAGGGCTGTCCTATGATGGCATCCAGAGTGCGCGAAGCGCTTTATCAACAAGGGAAATGGTCGTGGCAATGAGAAGGCAATTTTTCCGGATCGCTGGTGCCGCAGTTGTGACAGTGGTGTTGGGGGCGGTACCTGTCGTGGGGCAGGCGCAGCAGCCGACCTACAACTTCTCTCCGGTGAATCAGTGGGATATCAAACTCACGGCGGCGTACTGGAATCCCATCATTGCGTATGTTTCAGAAAAGAGCGGGGTCAAGCTCAACCTGAAGATTGGCAGGACCTCGGCGGACACGACCAGCTATGTGCTGGCCAACGAAGTGGAATTCGTGTTCAGCAACCACCTTTTCAGTCCACAACGTGAGCAACTGGGGTGGAAGGTCTTCGGCCGGCGCAACACCCCGCCACTGCAGGGACAGATCGTGGTGCCTGTCGATTCGAGCATTACCGACCTGGCCCAGCTCAAGGGGCAGGAGGTCGCATTTGCGGGGCCTGAAGCGTTTGTCATTTACAAAGTGCCCTATGCCCACTTGCTGGCCAAAGGCATTGAAGTCAAACCGGTGTTTGCCGGCAATCAGAATGGTGCTTTTGCGCAGCTGTTCAGCGGCAAGGTGGTAGCTGCAGGCGGCAACTCCCAGTTGGTGGATGGATACTCCCGCCGCGAGGGCAAGAAATTCCGGGTGTTGTGGAGTTCTGAGCCATTCCAGGATCTGGCACTGATGGCCTCTGGCAAGGTGCCAGACAAAGACATGAAGGCGGTCGCCGCTGCCTTTGTGGGGATGGCCAAAGATCCGAAGGGTCGGGAAATCTTGCACCAGGCTTCGCAGGAAGTGGGCTTGGCTGCGGACGCCTACTTCATCCCTGCATCCGGTGCGGATTACGCCGCTTACCGCCGCTTCTACCAGTCGGCGCCCGCCTCCCTGCATTAAGACCGACTGCGATGCCCTTGCTGCAGCGCCTGCTACCCAATTCCCTTGTGGGAAGGGTGTTCACGCTGTATCTCGCTTCGCTGGTGCTTTTTGTGGGTGTCGGACTGGGGCTCTTTTACCGTTACCAGTTCACCCAGCAGATCGAAGACGAATTGCTGGCGGGCGAAATGATGATGAATGTGGCCGCCCAGACCGTGGGCGACAGCGCCGTCATTGGGGATTACGACACCATTACCAAGACGCTGGAGCGTGCGATAGCCCGTTCCAACTTTGCACAGGCGCAGTTTATTGACACCACTGGCGGTGTGATTACCGCTTCCAATACGGTCCGGCACGCACTGGTTCCGCCAGATTGGCTGCGTGCCCAGGTGCGTGAGCAGCTCTATGACATCAACCACAACATCGTGGTGGGCGGCAAGGACTACGGCGTGTTGCGGCTGAAGTTTGCCGACGAGGCGATTGCTGGCAAGCTCTGGCGGGTGGCGCTGTTCGCCATGGCACTGTCACTGGCTGCCCTGGTGCTCGGGGTTGTCGGAATCCGCATTCCCCTCAAACGCTGGCTTGGCAATTTCGATCGGGTGCGGGCCCGGGAGACTGAAATCCTGTCTGGCACATTGAACATCAATGCCCTGATTGACAGCGATGCCCCGGAAGAAATCCGCCACACTTTTGACATTCTTCACCGTGCGGCAGAACGTCTGCTCGCGCAACGCGAAGAGGCCTCGGTCACACTGAACGCCATCACCGACGGCGTACTGACAACCGACGCTTCGTATCGGCTGGTGTACTGCAATCCGGCTGCGGAACAGATGCTGGGCGTGCATGGACAGAACATCATTGGTCAGGATGCCAAGAGCCTGCTGCCGATGGCCTTCGCCGACGAGGACAACCCGGCGGACTGGAAGGTACGCAAGCTCGAAGTACTGACGCCCGGCGGCGGACGCGCCATTCTGGATACCACGCTGTCGACCATTTACTCCGCCAGCCACGAGGTGGCGGGGCATGTGCTTGCGTTCAGGGATGTCACGCAGCAGCACCAGCTGGACCAGCAGCTGCGCAACGAGTTGCAGATGCGCCAGCGGGCATTGGAGTCCCTGCGCGGGGTCCTGGATACATTTCAGACACCGGCAGATGCTGCATCCGGTCCGCTGGTGGCGGACGATCTCGATGCCTTGAGCGTGCGGGTGGTCAACCTGATCAATGAACGCGAGCTCAGTCGCCGGGCACTGGACAACCAGAAGTTTGCACTGGACCAGCATGCCATTGTCAGCATGACGGATCTGCAGGGCAACATCACTTATGCCAACGAACGCTTCTGCGATATCAGCGGCTATTCGCGTGCGGAATTGCTGGGGACCAACCACCGCATTGTCCATTCAGGTACCCATCCACCCGAGGTATTTGCGGAGTTGTGGGAATCGATCTCCCACGGCCGGGTCTGGCATGGCGAGATCTGCAATCGCAAGAAAAACGGATCGCTTTACTGGGTCGATGCCACCATGGTCCCGTTGTTGGGAGTCGATGGCTTGCCGGAGCAGTACATCGCAATCCGAACAGACATCACCGTGCGCAAGACGTTCGAGGCCCAGCTGGCCGAGCAACTCCGGTTTGTGGAAGTCCTGCTGGAAGCGACTCCAACCGCGATCTACCTCAAGGACCTGCAGGGGCACTACTTGCGTTTCAACAAGGCCTTTGCAGACCTCTTCGGGATTGAGCGGGGAGCCTGGATTGGCAAGACCGTGTTTGACCTGGTGCCTGGCGAGGCGGCACAGATGATCCACGCCAAGGATCTGGAATTGTTCCGTACCGGCACGGTACAAACGTATGAGGCGGGGTTTACCAACCTCACCACCGGGGAGGTCCGAGAGGGCCTGTACTGGAAGGCGCCACTGACCGATGCGCAAGGGAAAAACACCGCCCTGGTGGGGACGGTTCTCGATATTACCGAGAAGAACCGGTTTGAGCAGGCCCTGCGTGATGCCAAGCGCAACGCCGAAGCAGCCAACCAGGCCAAAAGCGATTTCCTGGCCAATATGAGCCA
>CAUJJV010000074.1 GCA_963205375.1 Pseudomonadota bacterium | reverse complement strand
CACCACCGACTTCATCTTTGCGGCCTACTCGGAGGAGTTCGGCCTGGTCGGAAACATCCTTTTGATCCTCGCTTTCCTGTTCCTGATCCTGCGCGGACTGGCGATTGCGCTGGAAGCGCCCACGCTGTTCTCCCGGCTGCTGGCCGGCGCGGTGACCATGATCTTTTTCACCTACGCGTTTGTGAACATGGGCATGGTTAGCGGCATTCTGCCGGTGGTGGGTGTGCCCCTGCCCTTTATCAGCTATGGCGGCACCGCCATGGTGACGCTGGGGCTGGCGCTGGGCATCCTGATGTCGATTTCCAACTCCAAGCGCCTGGTGCAATCGTGAGCGCCATTTTTCCGGTCTGCATCATTGGTGTCGGGAATATGGGGGGTGCCATGGCTGCACGGCTGGGCCAGCTCGGCTGGGCGCCGGCGGTCCACGACATCGTGCGCTCCCGGGCCGAGTCTTTAATGCTTTTTGGGGCCCTAGCCACCGAGGATATTGCGCAGGCAGCTATCGAATCTGTAGCAACCATCATTTGCGTGGTGGATGCGGCACAAACGCGGGACGTGCTGTTCGGACCGCAGGGCATCGCCCCCGGTTTGCTGCCCGGGCACATCGTGATCCTGTGTCCGACGATTTCCCCAGCCGATGTGGAAGCTATCGCAGCGGAGCTGGGCCAGCGCGGCGTCGAGACGGTGGATGCCCCCATGTCGGGCGGGCCGGTGCGTGCGCGCGATGGAAGCATGAGTCTGATGGTGGCGTGTACAGATGCAGTGTTCGCCCGTTGTCAACCACTGCTGGATGCGCTGTCCAGCAAGGTGTTTCGGATCAGTTCGCGCTTGGGTGATGGCGCACGGACCAAGCTGGTCAACAACCTGCTGGCCGGCATCAATCTGGTGGGCGCGGCCGAGGTGATGGCCCTGGCCGAGCGCATGGGGCTGGACCTGAACACCACGCTGGATGTGATCGAGCAATCCAGTGGCCAAAGCTGGATCGGTAGCGACCGCATGCGCCGGGCCATTGCTGGTGACCTGGCGCCGCGCGCCCACATGACGCTGCTGGCCAAGGATACGGGGCTGGCCATCGGGGCAGCTCAAGCGGTGGGTTTTGCTGGACCATTGGGGGAAGCCGCCAGCCAGGTTTTTGCACAGGCGGTGCGGGCTGGACTGGCCGAGCTGGATGACGGCGCACTCCTGGGGTTTCTCCGTCGCCCCTAAAATGGGCCGATGATCTCCCGCGAACCCACCATTGAACGCCTGGCTACGGCCAAGTCCCTGTTGCTGACCCCTTTCGGGCTGGACGAGTCGCACCTGACTCGGGCCCTCAACGAGATCAAAGCCCACCAGGTGGATGAAGCGGATTTGTACTTCCAGTACACCCGGTCTGAAGGCTGGAGTCTGGAGGAGGGCATCGTCAAGACCGGCTCCTTCAGCATCGACCAAGGCGTGGGCGTGCGTGCCGTCAGCGGTGAGAAAACCGCGTTTGCCTATTCAGATGACATTTCCGAGGCCTCGCTGCTGGACGCCGCCCGCACGGTGCGCTCGATTGCGGGTGCGGCCCAGAACAAGCGGGCCAAGGTGGCCACCCCCAAGATCGCGGGCGCGCGCAGCCTGTACCCGGG
This sequence comes from Pseudomonadota bacterium, assembly GCA_963205375.1. GTDB lineage: Bacteria > Pseudomonadota > Gammaproteobacteria > Burkholderiales > Burkholderiaceae_C > Allorhodoferax. The sequence continues at coordinate 1,279 of CAUJJV010000074.1, read as the reverse complement.
TACCGATCCCATCTCCACGCTGGATAGCACGACCAAGGTAGCGCTGCTGGGCAAGGTGGAAAAACTTGCCCGTGCCAAAGACCCGCGTGTGATTCAGGTGATGGCCGGCCTGGCCAGTGAATACGATGTCGTGATGGTGGCGCGAGCCGATGGCACGCTGGCGGCCGATGTGCGCCCCTTAGTGCGCCTGTCGGTAACCGTCATTGCCGAGCAGAAAGGCCGCCGCGAAGTCGGCTCTGGCGGTGGCGGTGGTCGTTTTGGTCTGGCCTACTTCAGCGATGCGCAGATTGAAGAGTATGTGGACCAGGCGGTGCATGCCGCGCTGACCAATCTGGAAGCCCGCCCGGCCCCTGCCGGCGAAATGACCGTGGTGCTGGGCGCCGGCTGGCCTGGCATCTTGCTACATGAAGCGATTGGCCACGGGCTGGAAGGTGATTTCAACCGCAAGGGCTCCAGTGCTTTCAGTGGCCGTATCGGTCAGCGCGTGGCGGCCAAGGGTGTGACTGTGCTGGACGACGGCACCATTGCCGACCGGCGTGGTTCGTTGAATGTGGACGACGAAGGCAATGCCAGCCAGCGCAATGTGCTGATTGAAGACGGCATTCTGAAAGGCTACATCCAGGACGCGATGAATGCCCGCCTGATGGGCGTGGCGCCCACCGGCAACGGCCGGCGTGAAAGCTATGCCCACGTGCCCATGCCGCGCATGACCAACACCTATATGTTGGGCGGTGACAAGGACCCGGCAGAGATCATTGCCAGCATCAAGAAGGGCTTGTACGCGCCCAACTTCGGTGGCGGCCAGGTGGACATCACCTCGGGCAAGTTTGTGTTCTCTGCCAGCGAAGCCTACTGGGTGGAAAACGGCAAGGTGCAATACCCGGTCAAGGGCGCCACGATTGTGGGCAACGGCCCCGATGCGCTGACACGTGTCACCATGATCGGCAACAACATGAAGCTCGACAGCGGCGTGGGTACCTGTGGCAAGGAAGGCCAGAGCGTGCCGGTGGGCGTGGGTCAGCCGACCCTGCGCATCGATGGTCTGACCGTGGGTGGAACCGCCTGAGCGGCGCTGTCAGCCTGCTGTTTTCAACCTGTGCTACATTGCAGGCCATGAAGTCAGCGGTTTTCTTCTTTAGCTATTTTTGGTTCTCACGCGCATCCGGCGGTCGAGAGATCTGAACGTACCTACAAGAAACGTCCTGAATCTTCCAAAAACCGCCGGCACCCCCGGCGGTTTTTTTTATGCCTTTTGATTTCAACTTTGACTCTAGGAGCT
>CAUJJV010000073.1 GCA_963205375.1 Pseudomonadota bacterium | reverse complement strand
GGGGTGGTCATAATGCAGGCCGGTATGAAAAACATCGTTATTTTGATCTCAGGCAGCGGCTCCAACATGGCGGCCATCGTCAAAACTGCACAACAGCAGCACTGGCAGCAAAAATGGGGCGCACGCGTGGCCTGCGTCATCAGCAACAAGGCCGATGCCCAGGGCTTGCAGTTTGCCCGCGAGCACGGCATTGCCACCGAAGTGCTGGACCACAAAGCCTTTGACAGCCGCGAAGCGTTTGACGATGCGTTGGCGGCGTTGATTGCGCGCCACGATACGCCCGAGCGGCCCGCCCTGGTGGTGCTGGCGGGCTTTATGCGCATCCTCACGCCGGGCTTTGTGCAGCGCTTTGCCGGGCGGCTGGTCAATATCCATCCGTCGCTGTTGCCCGCGTTCACCGGTCTCAACACGCACCAGCGGGCCATCGATGCGGGTTGCAAGTTTGCCGGCGCTACGGTGCATCGGGTAACGGCGGAGCTGGACCACGGCGAAATTCTGGACCAGGCGGTGGTGCCGGTGCTGCCAGGCGATACCGCGCAGGCGCTGGCGGAGCGTGTGCTCACCCAGGAGCATGTGATCTACCCCCGGGCGGTGGCAAAGATGCTATCGAAATAGTAGCTGCTTGCGCATATTCCACGGGGGCTAGAGGCCAATTTAGCTTGAATTATTCGTGGCGCAGGGCTTCAATCGGGTCCAGCCGCGCCGCGCGGCGCGCCGGAAAGTAGCCAAACAGCACGCCAATGCCTGCTGAAAACACGAACGACAGCAGGTTCACCGCGGGGTTGAACAGGTAGGGCACCTCCATCACTGCCGCCAGGCCGATCGAGGCTCCTGTCGCCAGCACGATGCCGATCAGCCCGCCCAGCGAGGACAGCACCACCGCTTCGATCAGGAACTGCAGCAGCACCTCGCGCTCCAGCGCACCAATGGCCAGGCGCAGCCCGATCTCACGGGTGCGTTCGGTCACGCTGACCAGCATGATGTTCATGATGCCGATGCCACCCACCAGCAGGCTCACCGCGGCTACCGCGCCCAGCAGCATGGTCATGACCTTGGTGGTGCCCGAGAGGGCTTCGGCCAGCTGCTTGGTGTCGAGCACGTTGAAGTTGTCTTCTTCGCCCGCAGCGAGCTTGCGCCGCTCGCGCAGCAGCTGGGTCAGGCTGGCCTTGAGGCGGGTGGCGTCGCTGCCGTCGGCCATGGACACCAGCAGGGTGTTGACGCGGGTGTTGCCGGTGATGCGGCGCTGCAGCGTCTTGAGTGGCACCAGCACCACGTCGTCCTGGTCATTGCCAAAACTGCCCTGGCCCTTGGAGGCCAGCACGCCGACGATTTCGCAGGAGATTTTTTTGACACGCAACTGCTCGCCCAGTGCCGGCCGCGTGCCATACAGTTCGCGGCGCACGGTTTCGCCAATGATGCACACCGCGGCGCCCGCGCGTAGCTCGTCGTCGGTGAATTCACGGCCGCTGCCCAGCGCCCAGTTGCCGGTGCGCAGCCAGGCGTTGGTGCTGCCCACCACGCTGCTGGACCAGTTGCGGCCGCTGGCCACCAGGGTGGCGGCGCTGCGGGCTTCGGGCGCCACAGCCACAATGCCGCCGATCTGGGTGGCAATGGCATCGGCATCCACGTCCTTGAAGGCCGGTGCCGTGCCGCCGCCACTGCCCGGCCCCATGCGCTGGCCGGGGCGGATCTGCAGCAGGTTGGTGCCCAGGCCGGAAATCTGGTTTTGCACTGCCAGCGTGGCGCCGTTGCCCAGCGTCACCATGGTGATCACGGCGCTGACCCCAATGACGATGCCCAGGATGGTGAGGAAGGAGCGCATCAGGTTGCGCCGGATCGAGCGCAGTGCCAGCAGCAGGGTGTTGAGCAGCATCAGGCCACCTCCGCTTTCAGGCCCGCCGGATGCGGGTTGGGCGTGTCACTGGCCACCAGCCCGTCCACACAGCGCACGATGCGTTTGGCGTACGCGGCCATGTCGGGTTCGTGCGTCACCATCAGCACCGTGATGCCATGGTCCACATTGAGGCCCCACAGCAGCTCCATGATTTCCTGGCTGCGGTGGGTGTCGAGGTTGCCGGTAGGTTCATCGGCCAGCAGCACCGCGGGTTCGCTGACGATGGCGCGGGCAATGGCCACACGCTGCTGCTGCCCGCCAGACAGCTCGGCCGGGGTGTGGTGCTCCCACCCTTCCAGACCGACTGATTGGAGTGCCTTGGCGGCCGCGGCGTGGCGTACCTTGGCCGATTCGCCGCGGTAGAGCAGCGGCAGCTCCACGTTTTCTTGCGCGGTGGTGCGCGCCAGCAAATTGAAGCCCTGGAACACAAAGCCCAGGTACAGGCGACGCAGCCGGGCGCGCTGGTCGCGCGTGAGCGTTTCCACATGCACACCCTTGAACAGGTATTCGCCCGAGGTCGGGGTGTCCAGGCAGCCCAGGGTGTTCATCAGCGTGGACTTGCCTGACCCGCTGGGGCCCATGATGGCCACAAAATCACCGGCTTCAATCGTCAGGTCAATGCCCTTGAGGGCCTGCAGCGCCGTTGCCCCCTGGCCGTAGACCTTGGTGACATTTTTCAGCGCGATCAGGGGCGCACCACTCATGGGGCAGCTCCTGCGGCGCGCTGGTCGGTGATGACCAGCATGCCGGGCTGCAGGTCACCCGCGGTGATCTCGGTCATGCGGCCATCGCTGATGCCGGTGGTGACCGTGATCGCCACCGGGGCGCCGTCGCGCAACACCCAGATCTGCCGGGACGCCGACGCGCCATTGGTGGCCGACTTGCGCGCACCGCCACCGGGCATGCGTGGCATCAGGCTGGAGACGATGCCGCCGCCCGACTTGGCTGCAGTGGCTGTGGTGCTGGCGGGCGTGAAGCGCAGGGCAGTGTTGGGCACCAGCAGCGCATCGGTGCGCTCGGTGGAGGTGATGGTGCTTGCGGCGGTCATGCCGGGGCGTAGGCTCAGGTCCTTGTTGTCCACTTCGAGGTAGGTCACATAGGTCACCACGTTGTCGGTGGTGGTGGAGCCATAGGCGACGCGGGTGATGGTGGCCGGGTATTTGCGCGAAGGATAGGCGCTGACCGTGAAGCTGGCTTTCTGGCCGACTTGCACCGAGCCTACATCGGCCTCGTCCACATTGACCTGCAGCCGGAGCTGCGAGAGGTCTTCGGCCACGGTGAACAGCGTGACGGCCTGCAACGA
>CAUJJV010000072.1 GCA_963205375.1 Pseudomonadota bacterium | reverse complement strand
ATCCTTGGGATCCTGCAACGACATGCTCCACGAAATGCGTTGATCCTGAATATACCGCTGAACTAGTTCGGCAGTGCAGCCAGTACGTCGGTGAGCAGTTGGCACCCGTCAAACTGCCCCTTGCGGAATGTCCAGCCGAGTCGCACCACCACCGCGTTTCGCGACGGCACGACCGCCACCATCTGCCCCCAGTGCCCGCCCATGGCGACCGTGTCCTCTGGCACCCCGGGGAAATCCTTGCACCGCCCCTCCTGGCGGTTGCCGTACAGCCAGCTCTGGGCACCGTAACCCAGCCCCTCCCCCTTCTGCATCGACGGTGTGCTGGCCAGCTTGAGCCATCCTGGCGGCAACACCTGCACTTTCTGGGTACCCGTGCCCCATTGACCATCCTGCAGCATCAACTGCCCCAGACGGGCCCAGTCGCCCACACTGGCCCACAGGTAGGACGACCCCACCCAGTTACCCGCAGTGTCGGTTTCCAGCACCGCAGACTTCGCGCCAATCGGATCGAAGATCGCCTTGCGCGGATAGGCCCAGTACTCGGCGTCGCTGGCAAAGCGGCCACGAGCCACGGCGGCCAGCACATTGGTCGTGGCGCTCAGGTACTGCCAGCGGGTGGCTGGCGGCACTTCGGCTCGGTGGCGCGCAGCCCAACTGGCCACATCTGGCGCACCCCAGAGCATCTGCGGCACCGACCCCCAGGGGGCATAGTCTTCGGTGGTGGCCAACCCCTCGCGCATGCCCAACAGGTCCGCGACCTTGATGGTCTTGCGCGCATCCCTGCGCCAGGCTGCCACCCAATCCGGTTCGCGACCGGCAGGAAACGCGTCCACCACAGGCGCATCCAGCGCCAGCCCCGCGTCGACCGACAGTTTGTAGGTCAGCATGCCGGTGATGGTTTTGGTCATGGACCAGCCGTGCAAACCTGTGCCCGGCGCAAACCCGGGTGCGTCTCGCAACAGCAGCAGGCGCCCCTGGTGGACCACCGCCAGGCCGCGCGCATTGGCAGCCGACGGGTTGCCCGCGCCCACAAAGGCCGCATCCACCACTTGCTGCAATTTCACGGCATTCGCACCCGGCCCCCAAGCTTTCGGGGCCAATGCTGCGTCCCCCTCCGGCCACGGCTTGCTGCCATCAACTGCCGGCTGGTAAGCTTTTGCGCTGGCGTCAGGCTCCAGTTCCAGAACACATCCCCGCTGGCTGACCAGCACGGCACGGCGTGACACCAGTCCGGCAAACGTGGCCGTCACGCTGTGGGTTCGCTCGTCGATAGAGATCCTGATGGCCCCCAGCACCGGGCTGGCTGGCAGCACGTCCTCGGCAAAGAGGTTCTGCACCGGGCGACCTGCCACAAAGGCCGCAGAACAAATGCCCTTGGCGGCCATGCCGGCCGCGTTCTGCGGAATGCCATACACCATCAGCACACCGTACACCAGTGCCAGCAATGCCACCAGCAGGCTCAGCAGCACCCACGCTGCACGTTTGAAATTCTGCGCACCCAGTGCCATAGCCAATCCTTCTTCAGGGAAACAGGTGCGACCACTCTACCCCAAGGCACGCCGCGGTACCATGTGGATATGCCCTTACTTCCCCCTTTCATCGCACCCGTCCGCTTTACGGACCCGGCCATGGCTTTGGCCCAGGTCATGCGCATTTACGATGCCAGCATCAGCCATCTGCGCCAGGCCATGGCGCAGTTTGTCGCTGGAGAAGACGTCAACGGCCATATCCGTGCCTGCTACCCACTGGTACGCATCCACACGGATACGGTCTCCCGCACCGCCGCCCCCGAAGTTGCCCGCCTGAGTTACGGTTTTGTCGCGGGACCCGGCCGGTTTGAAACCACCCTGACGCGCCCGGATCTCTACCGCGAGTACTACCTGGAGCAGTTCAGCCTGCTGTTGCAGAACCACCAGGTCGAACTGGAAATTGGAACCAGCACGCAACCCATTCCAGTGCACTTCTCGTTTGCCGAGCACGACCACGTGGAGGGCAACATGAGCGCAGAACGTCGCATGCGCATGCGTGATGTGTTCGACCTGCCCGACCTGGCCGCCATGGACGATGGCATTGCCAATGGCACGTTCGAGGCCAGGGCGGGAGAGGCACAACCCCTGTCGCTGTTCACCGCACCCCGCGTGGACTATTCGCTGCACCGCCTGCGCCACTACACCGGCACCACCCCGGATCACTTCCAGAATTTCATCCTGTTCACCAACTACCAGTTCTATATCGACGAGTTCATTGCGCTGGGCCGGGCCGCCATGGCTGACCCCGCCAGCGACTATGTTGCATTCGTAGAACCGGGCAATGTCGTCACGCGCCGCAAGGGACTGCCTGCTGAAGCCGAGGATGCCCTGGGCAAAGAGCCACCCCGGTTGCCGCAGATGCCGGCCTACCACCTGATGCGCGCTGACCGTACCGGCATCACCATGGTCAACATAGGTGTGGGACCGGCCAACGCCAAGAACATCACCGACCATATCGCGGTACTGCGCCCGCACGCCTGGATCATGCTGGGCCATTGCGCCGGCCTGCGCAACACCCAGCAACTGGGCGACTACGTACTGGCCCACGGCTATGTGCGCGAAGACCACGTGCTGGACGAAGAATTGCCGCTGTGGGTGCCGATTCCGGCACTGGCAGAAATTCAGGTCGCCCTGGAACAGGCCGTGGCCGATGTCACCCAGGTCCAAGGGGCTGCACTCAAGAGCATCATGCGCACCGGCACCGTGGCCAGCACCGACAACCGCAACTGGGAGTTGCTGCCCAACAACCAGCCGCAACGCCGCTTCAGCCAGAGCCGCGCCGTGGCGCTGGACATGGAGAGTGCCACCATCGCTGCCAACGGCTTTCGCTTCCGTGTGCCTTATGGCACCCTGCTGTGCGTGAGCGACAAGCCGCTACACGGCGAAATCAAGTTGCCCGGCATGGCCAACCACTTCTACCGCGAGCGCGTGGACCAGCATCTGCGCATTGGTATGCGCGCCGTGGAGTTGTTGCGCAAGCAAGGTATCGACCAACTGCACAGCCGCAAGCTGCGCAGTTTTGCCGAAGTGGCATTTCAGTGAAATCACCGTTGTAGCCCATGGACCAGGTCAGCGTTTTTACGGTCCTGCTGCTGACGGCGCTCAATCTGGGCACCGTGTCGGTCGCGCTGCCACTGATCATGGGGCGTGGCGTCAGCCGCGCTGCGCGGCTGGCCCAGGCCAGTCTGATCGCACAGACTCTGGGTTGGGTGGCGATCATTGCTTCGGGGTTCTGGGCAGGGCACTGGCTGGATATGGCCATCTCCACGGTCAGCATGGCCTGTGCGGGTGCCTCCAACTACCTGATGTTTCTTGCCCTGCGTGCATGGCTTGGCAGGCGCGTTGGGGAGAAGCTGCTGATTGCTCTGGTCATACTGATGCCGCTGGGCTATGCATTGAGCTTTTCCAACTACAGCGTGCGGGTAGGGTGGGCCAACTTCCTGCTGGCGGCCCAGCTGCTGCTGCTGGCCCGAGCCACCATCCGGCACAAGGTGGACTCCAGCCGTCGCTGGCGCTGGATGCTTTTCCTGTGTTACGGGGCAGTAGCAGGCGCCACGATCGGCAGGGGCATTCTCGGTGCCTTCTTCCCGGAGTCCTACCCCCATTTCCAGTCAGGTCACCCAGTCAACATGGTCGCCCAAATTGTGGCCAACGTGGGGCAGATTCTCATTACGGTGGCCATTCTGGTGGCCTGGCGCGAAGAAGCCGAAGCCAAATTGCGTGCGCAGGCCTTCACCGACCACCTGACCGGTTTGCCCAATCGCCACGGCTGGGATGAGCGTGCCAGGGTGTTGTTCGATCAGGCCCAACGGCACGACAGCCCGCTGGCGCTGATCATGCTCGACCTGGACCATTTCAAGCGCATCAACGACACCCATGGACATGAGGCCGGCGACCAGGTCTTGCGCATGGTGGGCCGTGTGCTGCAGTCCAACCGGCGCAGCAGCGACCTGGCGGCCCGCTTGGGTGGTGAGGAATTCGCCCTGCTGCTCCCACAAACCGATATGACGGCAGCCGTGCTGTTTGAGCGCCGCCTGCGCGAGGCGTTCTTGCAAGCTGGCCAGGAGTTCCCGCAGGGCGCGGTCAACTATAGCGCGGGCCTGGCGATGCTGCGCCCCTCGGACCATAGCCTCACCGAACTCATCATTCGGGCCGACAACGGCTTGTACCAGGCCAAGGCACTGGGACGTGGCCGCCTGGAGCTGACTTCCTGATGCAGAACGGAGCGGGTTGCGCCACAATGGAATGCATGTCCACACCGCTTTTTCGTGTGCAGCATTTGCACAAACGCTATGGTGACGCCGAAGTCGTCAAAGACCTGTCGTTCGAGATCGAACCGGGCGAGTGCCTGGGCGTGATCGGCCCCAACGGCGCTGGCAAGACCACCACCATCCGCATGTGCCTGGGACTGACAGCACCCGACAACGGAAGTGTCGAGGTGATGGGGCTGCACATGCCGCGCGACGCATTGGCCATCAAGGCCCAGCTGGGCGTGGTGAGCCAGTTCGACACCCTCGACCCCGATTTCACCTGTGCGGAAAACCTGCTTGTCTATGGGCGTTATTTCGGCATGAAAGACGCGGCGATCCGCGCCCGCATTCCGCAGCTGCTGGAATTTGCGTCGCTGACGAGCAAAGCCAGCGCCAAACCCGGCGAGCTGTCCGGCGGCATGAAGCGCCGCCTGTCGCTGGCCCGCGCCCTGGTCAACGACCCGCGACTGTTGCTACTGGACGAGCCGACCACCGGGCTGGACCCGCAGGCCCGCCACCTGATGTGGGAGCGCCTGCAGTTGTTGCTGCAACAGGGCAAATCGATCCTGCTCACCACCCATTTCATGGACGAGGCCGAGCGCCTGTGTACCCGCCTGCTGGTGCTGGACCATGGCCGCAAGATTGCGGAAGGGAAGCCGCGTGACCTGATTGCACAGCACCTGGAGCCCGACGTGGTGGAGGTGTACGGAAATGGCGCACTGGCGCTGGTGGACAGCCCGCTGCGCAACATGGCAGCGCGCGTGGAAGTCAGCGGAGAGACCGTGTTCTTCTACACATCCGACGCCGCCTCCCTGCTGTCCGCTCTGGGCGCGCATACGCAACTCAGAACGCTGCACCGGCCCGCCAACCTGGAGGACCTGTTTCTCAAATTGACCGGTCGCCAGATCCGGGAGGACGCATGACAAACGAATCGGTGTGGCGTGCGCCACGGCTTTCCCTGCGCTTTTGGCCCGTATTCCTGCGCAACCTGCTGGTGTGGCGCAAACTGGCCATTCCCAGTCTGGTGGGCAATATTGCCGAACCGCTGATGTGGCTGGTAGCCTTTGGCTACGGCATGGGCGCCTTGGTGGGTCAGATTACGGTGGATGGGGCGCAAGTGCCCTACATCCTGTTTCTGGCCAGCGGTTCGATTTGCATGAGCGCCATGCAGGCCGCATCGTTCGAAGCCCTGTACTCCGCGTTCTCGCGCATGCATGTGCAGAAAACCTGGGACGGCATCATGAATGCCCCCGTGGGGCTCGATGACATCGTGATGGCCGAGATGCTGTGGGCGGCTTTCAAATCGCTGTTTACCGTGACCGCCATTCTGGGCGTCATGCTGGCACTGGGCATCAGCCATAGCCCCAAGCTGCTGCTGGCCTGGCCCATTCTGCTGGGCGTGGGCATTACCTTCAGCTGCATGGCGCTGGTGTTCAATGCGCTCGCCAAGGGCTACGACTTTTTCACCTACTACTTCACACTGTTCCTCACGCCGATGATGTTCCTCAGTGGCATCTTCTTCCCGCTGGACCAGCTGCCCGTCGCGGTACGCGTGGTGGCCGATTGGTTGCCGCTGAGCAATGCGGTGGCGCTGGTGCGCCCGCTCTTCATGGACCAGTGGCCGACCCATGTGCTACGCCACGCCCTGGTCCTGGTGGCCTATGCCACGGTGGCGTTCTGGGTCGCCCTGGCACTCACCCGCAAACGCTTCCGCCGCTAGCCAGACAAGCGGGCGAACTACCGCCCCTGCCGCTACAAAGACCCTGGTGTTGTAGTGGCATTTTCCTAATTCAATTGCACACAATTTAATTGCCAACTATAATTCATCCATGCCAAGTACATCCACCCGCCCACTGCCCGCCTCTGCCTTGCTGCTGGACAACCAGTTGTGCTTCGCCTTGTATTCGGCGTCTCTGGCGATGACCAAGCTCTACAAGCCCCTGCTCGAAGACCTGGGGCTGACCTACCCGCAATACCTGGTGATGCTGGTGCTGTGGGAGCAGGACGGACTGACCGTCTCTGCACTGGGCGAGCGCCTGTTTCTGGACTCCGGCACGCTGACACCGCTGCTCAAGCGCATGGAGCAATCGGGCCTGGTGACTCGTCAGCGGTCGGCGGAAGACGAACGCCGGGTGGAAGTACGCCTGACGTCTGATGGCAAAAAGCTCAAGACCCGCACCGCCAGCGTGCCAGCCTGCGTGGTGGAGGCAGCGGGTTGCCCCATTTCCGAATTGATGACGCTGACACACGAAGTGCAAGCGCTGCGCAACCGGCTGACCGGCACGTAGTACGCCACACCGCCCACCCCATTTTTAACCCGCCCACATTGCGTGGGCACCCACCCCCGAAGGAAACACCATGGCTAACAAAATCGAAAAAGTTGTGTACCGCGCCCACGCCAAATCCACTGGCGGCCGCGACGGCACCACTCGCACCTCCGACGGTCTGCTCGACCTCAAGCTGGCAGTTCCAAAGGAAATGGGCGGCGCCGGCGGTGGCGTCAATCCCGAGCAGCTGTTTGCCGCAGGCTACAGCGCGTGCTTCATTGGCGCGATGAAGTTTGTCGCTGGTACCCAGAAGATTGCCCTGCCTGCCGATACCAGCATCGATGCCACCGTGGGCATTGGCCAGATTCCGCAAGGCTTTGGTATTGAAGTGCAACTGGCTGTGAACATCCCCGGCATGGAGCGCGCTGCTGCAGAAGCTCTGGTGCAACAGGCCCACGCTGTGTGCCCCTACTCCAACGCCACCCGCGGCAACATCGAAGTGACCATCACCATCGTCTGATCGCCAGACTGCCACTCTGGCAGTCCACCGACTGTCACCTGTGCGGCCAGTCCCTGTTGTGGGGACTGGCCGTTTCCTTTATGGTCACCCCATGCACACCACTGACCTTCTCGTCCGCAAGGACCAGCTCACGACCATCCGCCTTTGGACCCGTCCCGCCGCCGCCCTGGCGGACGGCCAGGTCCGGGTGCAGATCACCCGCTTTGCCCTCACGTCCAACAACATCACCTACGCCGCCTTTGGGGACGCCATGAATTACTGGCGCTTCTTCCCGGTGCTGTCCGAAGACGGAACACCGGACGCAGCTTGGGGACGCATTCCCGTGTGGGGGTTTGGCACCGTGGTGCAGTCGCGCCACGCCGATGTGCCGGTGGGTGAGCATCTGTACGGCTACTTTCCGATGGCCAATGCAGTAGACCTGACCCCGACGCGGGTGACACCCCTGTCGTTTTCCGACGCGGCACCCCACCGCGCAGAACTGCATGCGGTGTACAACCAGTACACCCGTACCCGCACCGACCCGTTCTACCGCGCCGATACCGAAGATTTGCAGGCGCTGCTGCGTCCGCTGTTCATCACGTCCTGGCTGATTGACGATTTTCTGGCCGACAACGACTGGTTTGGTACAGCCGCCACACCGGGACGGCCTGCCGTGATGCTGTTGTCCAGTGCATCGAGCAAGACCGCGTTGGGCACAGCGTTCCAGATGGCCCAGCGCAAGAACATTGAAGTGGTGGGGCTGACCTCTCCCGGCAACGTGGCGTTCTGTGAGAGCCTGGGCTGCTACCACCGGGTACTGACCTACGACGCCCTCACCAGCATCGCAGAGGACACGCCCTGCATCTACGTGGACTTTGCCGGCAATGCAGCGTTCCGCAAAACGCTGCACACCCACTGCAAGGGTCTGGCCTACAGCAGTTCCATTGGCGGCACGCATGTGGCAGAACTGGGGGGCGGTCGTGACCTGCCCGGCCCCAAACCCACGCTGTTCTTTGCCCCCGCCCAGATCAAGAAACGCAGTACCGAATGGGGCGCTGCGGGGCTGGGCCAAAAGCTGGTGCAGTCATGGGAAGGATTTCTGGCCGCGGTGACACAATCCACACCGCCCTGGGTTGTTGTCCAGCACCATGACGGCGCGCAGGCGGTGCAATCGGCCTACCAGACCGTTCTGGCGGGTCGCGGCGATCCGCGCATGGGACATATGCTGTCGTTGCCGGTCGCCTGAGCGACCCGAGCTGTCCCGGTCCGCTTCCCGGCCACGGGTGTTGCGTATTTGATTTGCTGTTGACTTGCGTCAATCCAGACCGGCATGCCAGTCTGCAAACTTGCTGTCAGCCGTTCGTAGCATGATGACGGTATACAGATTTCGGAGACACCATGAGACTGGCCCTGCTGTCGGACATCCACGGCAATATCCAGGCACTTGACGCGTGCCTGGCCCATGCCCGTGCCCAGCGGGCGCAACGCTTTGCTTTTTTAGGTGACCTGGTCGGCTATGGGGCCGACCCCGCAGCAGTCGTGGACCGCGTGATGCTGATGACCGAAGAAGGCGCCATCGTCCTCAAGGGAAACCACGACGCCATGGCCATCCACCCGCCAGCCGAAATCAAAACCATTGGCGACAGCACGGCGACCTGGACCAGCCGGCAACTAAACAAGGCGCAGCGTGACTGGCTGGAACAGCTCCCCCTGACGACACAAGTCGATAACATTTTGCTGGTCCACGCCAGCGCTGACGGTCCTGAGCTGTGGCGCTATGTGTATGACGAGCGGGCCGCCACAGCCAGTCTGGATGCCGCCACGGCCAACCCGGAAATTCGTTATGTCTTTGGTGGCCATGTGCATGAACAGACCCTGTACTACCGGGGTGCCACCTCGGGTTTGATGAAGTTCATTCCCCAGCCCGGCGTGGCGGTGCCAGTACCGCGCCATCGCCAGTGGCTGAGCACGGTGGGCTCGGTCGGCCAGCCCCGCGATGGCAAACCCGCCAGCATGTACGCCCTGCTCGACACAGACCGGGCGCAACTGACATTCCACCGTGTGCCCTACAACCATGGGCATGCAGCTGCGGCCATCCGGAGGGCGGGCTTGCCCGAATTCTTTGCTGAACGACTGGAGAAGGGACGATGAAACTACTGGAGCCAGGAACCCTGCTGGATGGATTCACCATCGAGGAGTGCATCCACTCCGGCGGCATGGCGCACATCTACCAGGTGCGCTACACCGACAGCCGTTTCAGCGTGGGCTTTCCCATGGCCATGAAAATCCCGCGCATGACGGCGGGCGACGGTGCCGAGAACATTGTCAGCTTCGAAGTGGAGTGCCAGATCATGCAGGCGCTGACCGGCAACCACATGCCCCGCTTTGTGGCTGCGGGCGATCTGGACCGCGTGCCCTACCTGGTGATGGAATATGTGCACGGCCGGACCCTGCAACACTGGCTCGACTCCGAACTCCCCCCCAGCATGGATGAAGTGGTCCGGCTGGGCGCATCCATGGCGCAGGCCGCCCATGCATTGCACCAGCAAAATGCGGTGCACCTGGACCTCAAGCCAGCCAACGTGCTGTTCCGCACCGATGGCAGTGCCGTGCTGCTGGACTTTGGCCTCTCCTGGCACGCCCACTATCCCGACCTGCTGGCAGAACAGTTGCGCAAGGCGGTGGGATCCCCCGCCTGGATTGCCCCCGAACAGGTGGTGGGAGTGCGGGGCGACCCGCGCAGCGACATTTTCGCCATCGGGGTGATGCTCTACCAGCTGTGCACGCGCGAGCTGCCCTTTGGCGAGCCCCAGACACCGGCAGGCCTGCGCCAGCGGCTGTGGATGGACCCACCGCCACCGCGCAAGGTGAACCCGGACGTCCCCACCTGGCTGCAGGAGGTGGTGCTGCGCTGTCTGGAACCGGAAGCGGCCAAGCGCTACCCGTCTGCTGCCCATCTGGCGTTTGACCTGATGCACCCGACCCAGGTCCAGATCACGGAACGCGGCACCAATGTCACCGGCACCAAGTTCACCACCCACTTCAAACGCTGGATCAAGGCTGCGGGCATGCATTACCAGCCCAGCCCGGTGCCTTCGCAACAGATCGATGAAGTACCCATCGTCATGGTGGCCGTGCCGCACAAGGATGTGACCGACGCCACGCTGTACTCGTTGCGCCAGGCTGTGGCCCGCTCCCTGGGCACGCGCCCCGGCGCGCGCCTGGCCTGCGTGACCGTGATTTCTTCGGGCCAGACCAGTGCGTCGGACGAAGAGAAAAGCGAGACCAATGTGCACCGGCGCTACCTCACGGCCCTGCACCAATGGGCGCAGCCCCTGGAACACCCCAGCAACCAGATTTCCTGCCACGTACTGGAATCCGGCGACCCGGCCGAGGCCTTGTTGGACTATGCCCGTGGCAACAACGTCAGCGTGATCGTGATGGGCGCCGCGACCCACGGACTCAAGACCCAGCGCTTCATTGCCACCGTGCCGATCAAGGTCGCCATGGACGCCCCGTGCACCGTGATTCTGGTGAAACAATCCTTGCCCTTTGAACATCTGGGCGAACAGACCGAGCGCGAGAAACCAGCCACCAGCGGCTATTCCGACTCCGACACCGAGACGCCATCGGTGTATGGCGACGACCTGGGACCGCTGGGCTAAGCGGATCCGGGTTGGGTTGACAATCGGGGCATGCTCCATGCCTTTGAATCACTCACCCCCGACCTGGTCCTTGATGCGCTCGACAGCGTAGGTCTGCGCGGTGATGGCCGCCTGACCGCGCTGTCGTCCTACGAAAACAGGGTGTACCAGGTGCACCTGGAAGATGGCACCCAGGTTGTCACCAAGTTCTACCGACCCGGGCGCTGGAGCGATGCCCAGATTCTGGAAGAGCATGCGTTTGCCGCCGAGCTGATGGCCGCGGAAATTCCGGTGATCGGCCCACTGCAGCTGACAAGCCAACTCGCCGCCGAAGGGCCACACACTCTGCACCACTTCGGCGACTTTGGTTTCAGCGTCAGCCCGCGCCGCGGTGGCCGCCCACCCGAACTGGACGACGGTGAAGTCCTGGAATGGATCGGCCGCTTTCTGGCCCGCATCCACAGCGTGGGGGCCCAGCGACCCTTTGCACACCGCCCGACCCTGAACCTGGAAAGCTTTGGCATCGAGCCCATGCAATGGCTGCTGGAACACGACATGGTGCCGCTGGACGTGCAGTCCACCTGGACCAGGGCCTGCCAGAACGCTATCGATTTAATAGCTACTTACGCAACATTGACGGGGGCCGGAGGCCAAAAACACTCAAATTCCTCTGGTATCCGCCTGCTGCGGCTGCATGGGGACTGCCACCCCGGCAATATCCTGTGGACCCCACTGGATGCCGCCGCCGATGCCGGCCCGGGTCCGCACTTTGTCGACCTGGACGACGCCCGCATGGGCCCGGCCGTGCAGGACCTGTGGATGCTGCTCAGCGGTGACCGGCAGCAACGCACGCGCCAGCTGGGCGCACTGGTCGACGGCTATGAGCAGTTCCGCGAGTTTGACCGCGCCGAACTGGCCCTGATCGAACCGCTGCGTACCCTGCGCCTGATCCACTACAGCGCCTGGCTGGCCCGGCGCTGGAGCGACCCGACTTTTCCGGCCAACTTTCCGTGGTTCGGCAGCAGCGACTACTGGCACGGCCAGGTGCTGATGCTCGAAGAGCAGATGGAAGCGATGCAGGAAGACCCGCTGGTCGTATGAACATGCAGACTCTAAACCTGATTGGCGCTGGCCGTGTGGGCCAGACGCTGGCCCACCTGTGGCACGCGCGCCAGGTGTTCGCGATCCAGCACCTCCACACGCGCCATCTGCAGAGTGCCCAGACCGCCTGCGATTTCATTGGTGCAGGACACCCCATCGTGACCCTGGATGCCATGGCCACAGCCGACGTGTGGATGCTCGCCGTACCGGACGCGGGCATTGCGCAAGCCGCTGCAGATCTGGCGGCCCACGCCCAGGCTCACCACCTGCCACCGGCGATCGCCCTGCATTGCAGCGGCGCCCTGACTGCGGACGTGTTGGCACCGCTGAAGAATCTGGGTTGGCAGGTGGCCAGTGCGCACTGCATCCTGAGCTTTGCCACACCCGCCCTGGCCGTGCAGCAGTTTCCAGGCACAGCCTGTGCGCTGGAAGGCGACGCAGATGCCTGCGCCCTGTTGCGAGATGCCTTCACGCGGATCGGTGCACAGTGCTTTGATGTAGCCAGCACCGACAAGGTGCTGTACCACGCAGCGGCCGTGTTTGCCACCAACTTCCTGCCGGTACTGGAGTCGCTGGCAGAAAGTGCCTGGCAGACCACCGGGGTGCCCGCCAGCCTGATACCGTCTTTGCGGGCTTCGCTGATGTCGAACGCCGTGGCCAACATCCAGCGGTTGGGCCCTGCCGCTGCGCTGACCGGTCCGGCTGCGCGTGGTGATCTGACCGCCATCGCACGCCAGACGCAAGTAGTGACCGCGTGGGACCCTCAGGCCGGTGCAGCCTATGCGGCTTTAAGCGCCCTGGCGTTGCGGATGGCGAACACCACCAAGGACACCACCGCCACCGGGGCCAACAGCAGCTGAAGCGGCCCGTTCTCGGCAAAATCGAGTTCCTCCGACAGCAGGTGGTACACCGCCAGTGCCACCAGCACAGCGACCAGCCGCAGGCTCCAGTGGGTGGGCTGGCAATGTACCGGCGCCATGCGCGCGAGCAGCTGGTTCCCCAGCAGACCTGCCAGGAGCCCCAAGCTGGCCCCCACCGCCACATCACCGGGCCAGTGTGCGCCCACCGCAATGCGCGACAACCCCGTGCCCGCAGCCAGCACCAGCAGCCAGATGTGGCGCATGCGCCGCGCACGCGGAATGGCAAAGAAGATGCCCGATGCCACCGCAAAGGCCGTCAGCGTATGGCCCGAGGGCATGGAGACGTTGTGCAGCACCTCACCCACAATGCGCATCTGGGCGTTGTCCACCACAGCCGCCGGGCGTGGGCTTTCCAGAAAGAACTTGCCGGTGCGGGCGAACACGATGGCAAACGGCGCAGCGCACAACCAGGCCCACATGAGACGGGGCGCAAACACCAGCAGCGGCGCGGTGACCCCCAAGATGCCCCAGCCATTGCCCAGCAGCGACAACCCGGTCCAGAACTGCGCTGCCACAGGCATGCACAGGGTGTTGATGGCCACAAACATCTGTGGCTCCCACCAGTGCAGCCACAGCGGCGCAGACACCAGGAACAGCACTGGAGGCACCATCCATACCCAGAGCGCCTCGCTCTTGTGGGACTGCGCTGGTGTCATGGCGCACCCGCCTCGGACTGCAGGCGTGGTTTGGGGTCTGCGGACCAGCCATTGCAGGCATAGAACCGGAATTCCGACAGCGGCCGGCCCAGGCGTTGCACGGGCAATACGTCCAGCAACTTGCAGCTTGCAAAGCCATTGCCACCCACGGGTGTCACATAGGCCATTTCACTCCAGTCGACCAGCAGCGTATTGCCTCCCTGCGGCAGATCACCGGCCCACAGGTCAAACTGGTCAAAACGGTCTTCGAGCACATGCACTTTCATGGGTCGAGCGTACCAGCCCAGACGGCTGGCCAGCGTCCAGTTCTGCACGGATACGCTGTCGAGCTGGTGTTGCGCCGCCAGGCTGCGTGCGCGGGCCCCGGCCTGGTCCCAGCCATGCAGATCAGCAAAAGGATTGGGAGCTTGCGCACTGGTGGCAGCCTTGGCCTGGAAGAAAGGCACACCACCCGTGGCCATCAAAACGGGTAATGCGAGGCACAACAGCGCCTGCACAGCCACCAGGGCCAGGACCCATTTGCGCGCCCGGGTCTGGACCGCGTGCGCCAGTGCCATGCCGGCAAACGGCGCCAGCGCCACCCAGGCCGGAGCCGTCCAGTGTGGCAGGCTGGTGCCGCCGCCTGACAGGTAGGCCAGCAGGGCAAAGGGAATCGCGAAGAACGCCGCCAACCAACGGGACGGGGTCCGCGCGACCATGCGCAGACCCTGCCCGCCCCACAGCAGCAG
>CAUJJV010000071.1 GCA_963205375.1 Pseudomonadota bacterium | reverse complement strand
CAGTCTGAACACGACCTAATAGCAAAAGGCCGGATGTCTCTCGACATCCGGCCTTTCTTACAGGCTAACGAAGCTACAGATTAGCTCGCGGACTTCGCAAAACGTGCGGGGTTGATTTCACGCATGGTCAGGCCGGTGGTGGGCTCGACAGTGTCGCCAGCGTCGTGCGTGCTGTGGGCTTTCACCACTTCGGCGCGCACTTCTGCACGGGTCTTTCCAGGTGCTGCGTCTTTGGCGGCAAAGCGGCTGGGGTTGATTTCGCGCATGGTCAGACCAGTGGTGGGTTCAACGGTGTCGCCAGCGTCGCTGTTGCGAACAGCAGTAGCCAGTTCGTCACTGACCTGCTGGCGGGTCTTGCCTGGCAGGGCGGTAGCACCACTGTAGTAGGCGGGGTTGATTTCGCGCATGGTCATGCCGGTGGTCGGCTCGATGGTGTCGCCAGCGTCGGCGGCCATGACCTGACCGGAGGCCAGTGCGGAGAGAGCGATAGCGATGGTGGCTGCGTAAATGTTTTTCATGATGCGTTTCCTTTCAAAGTTGAAGATCCTGGCCGGGTGGCGGATTGCCATCTGGTCTGCATCGAAGGGGCGACTACGGGTGCGTCTCGTCGATGGGTGAACTTTAAAGTTTCTGTTTCAGGAGAAAAATACCCACCCTGTCATTGATGCGTTGCCAAATACGAAATAATGAGGCCTTGAATTTGTTGCTGGAGGTTCCATGGACCGGTTGATGTCACTGCGCGTGTTTCAAAAGGTCATCGACGAAGGGGGCTTTGCCGCCGCCGCCCGTGCACTGGACATGTCCCCCGCAGTGGTGACCCGGCTGGTGGCAGACTTGGAAGAGCACTTGGGCACCCGGCTCCTGCACCGCACCACACGGCGACTGTCGCTCAGCGAGGCTGGCGAGCGCTACCTCAGCCGGGTGCGCGCCATCCTGCAGGACATTGACGAAGCCGACGTCATGGTCAGCTCCCTGACCCACGAACTCGCGGGCGTGCTGCGCATACTGGCGCCGCCAGTGCTGGCCACCCACGTGCTGGCGCCGTTGCTGTCGGGCTTTTGCCAGCGCTACCCGAAAATCGGGCTCGACATTGAGGTGGAGTCCTTCAAGCAGCCGTCGATTGAGGACTACGACATCACACTCATGGCCACCGATGCGGCGTTCGATGGCGATGTGATTGCGCGCAACATCATTTCCACCGAGGTCATTCTGGTGGCATCGCCCGCGTACCTGCAACGCAGGGGAACGCCGCAGGTGCCAGCCGATCTGGCAAGACACGATTTTCTCCGCATGAAGACACCCGGCGCACCCACGCGCGTGCTGCACCTGTTCCAGACCGCGCGGCCCGAGCTGCAGGTGGACCTGGAACTGGAACCCCTGATCTGGGCCAACCACCCGGACACACTGCTGCGCGCCGCCATTGATGGCGCAGGCGTGACGGCTACCACGGTGGGTCTGGTGGCGTCCCAGCTGGCCAGTGGCACCCTGGTCCGGGTGCTGTCGCCCTGGATCACAGGGCAGCTCACGGTGTATGCGGCGCTGCCCAGCCGGCAATTTCTGCCCCAGCGTACACGGGTGTTTCTGGAGTACCTGAGCGAGCAGACGCGCCTGCTGGTGTCTTCCGCCCTGCAGACCTATGGGGGAGATCATTAGATTTCAATTGGAATAAACAAACAACAAATAATTCGTTGTTGTTCTAAGTCAGTTTCCCCAGAATGGCGGCTCCAGGTTCTTCCCAGACACTTTCACCGGATGCCCGCCATGAATTTCAAGCAAAAAGCCACGCTAGCCCTCGCCACCATTGCGCTGACAGCTAGCAATTTAGTAGCAGCCCAGACCACACTGCTGAACGTCTCCTACGACGTGGCACGCGAGTTTTACAAAGACATCAACACCGCGTTCATTGCCAGCCACAAGAAAACCACCGGCAAGGACATCAAGATTGACCAGTCCCACGCGGGCTCTAGCGCCCAGGCGCGCGCCGTGAACGATGGCCTGGACGCCGATGTGGTGACCATGAACACCACCACCGACGTGGACTTTCTGGCCGGCACCGGTGTGGTGGCCAAGGACTGGGCCAAAAAATTCCCGAACAACGCGGCCCCCACCAGCTCCACCATGCTGTTTTTGGTGCGCAACGGCAACCCCAAGGGCATCAAGGATTGGGACGACATCATCAAACCTGGCGTGCAAGTGATCGTGGTCAACCCCAAAACCGGTGGCAATGGCCGCATGGCCTATCTGGCCGCCTGGGGCCAAGTGCGCAAGAAGGGTGGCACCGACGCGCAAGCCGCCGAGTTTGTGAGCAAGCTCTACAAAAACGTGCCCGTGCTGGCCAAGGGTGGCCGGGACGCGACCAGCATCTTCCTGCAACGCAATATTGGCGATGTGCTGATCACGTTTGAATCGGAAGTGGTGTCGGTAGACAAGGAGTTTGGCGCCGGCAAGGTGGACGCCATCCACCCCAGCAGTTCCATCGTCGCAGAGAACCCCGTGGCCGTGGTGGAACGCACCGTGGCCAAAAAAGGTACGGTTGAACAAGCCAAGGCCTACCTGAACTTTCTGTACAGCGACGAAGGCCAGGAGATTGCGGCCAAGCATGCCATTCGTCCGACCAACCAGGCGATCCTGAAGAAGTACGCCAGCACCTTCAAGCCGATTGCCCTGTTCCGCGCTGAAGACTACTTTGGTTCGTT
>CAUJJV010000070.1 GCA_963205375.1 Pseudomonadota bacterium | reverse complement strand
GGCAATGGTGGAGTCTTCCGTTTCGCCGGAGCGGTGGCTGATGACGGCGGTGTAGCCGGCGCGCTTGGCCATTTCGATCGCAGCAAAGGTTTCGGACAGGGTGCCGATCTGGTTGATCTTGATCAGGATGGAGTTGGCGATGCCCTTGTCAATGCCTTCTTTCAGAATCTTGGTGTTGGTCACGAACAGGTCGTCGCCCACGATTTGCACCTTTTTGCCCAAGCGGTCAGTCAGGATCTTCCAGCCATCCCAGTCGCCTTCGGCCATGCCGTCTTCGATGCTGATGATGGGGTACTTGTCGACCCAGGTGGCCAGGATGTCAGTCCACTCCTGCGCGTTCAGTGTCAGGCCCTCGCCTTCGAGGTGGTACTTGCCGTCCTTGTAGAACTCGGAGGCCGCGCAGTCCAGGCCCAGCGCGATCTGTTCGCCAGCCACGTAGCCTGCCTTGTCGATGGCTTCCAGAATCATCTGGATGGCCGCTTCGTGGTTGGGGACGTTGGGGGCAAAGCCACCTTCGTCACCCACGGCAGTACTGATGCCCTTGTCGTGCAGGATTTTTTTCAGGGCGTGGAACACTTCGGCACCGTAGCGCAGGGCTTCGCGGAAGCTCGGTGCACCAACGGGAATGATCATCAACTCTTGCAGGTCGAGGTTGTTGTTGGCATGTTCGCCGCCGTTCATGACGTTCATCATCGGAACGGGCATTTGCACTGCGCCCATGCCGCCGAAATAGCGGTAAAGAGGCAGGCCGGCTTCTTCCGCTGCAGCACGGGCCACCGCCATGGAGACGGCCAGCATGGCATTCGCGCCCAGGCGGGACTTGTTGTCGGTGCCGTCCAGATCGATCAGGGTCTTGTCCAGAAAGGCCTGTTCAGAAGCATCCAGCCCCAGCACGGCTTCGGAAATTTCGGTGTTGATGTGTTCCACGGCCTTGAGCACGCCCTTGCCCAGGTAACGTTTCTTGTCACCGTCACGCAGTTCGATGGCTTCGCGTGAGCCAGTGGAGGCACCAGAGGGAACGGCTGCGCGGCCCATGGTGCCGGACTCCAGCAACACATCACATTCCACGGTGGGGTTGCCGCGTGAATCCAGGATTTCGCGGCCGACGATATCAACAATTGCGCTCATTACTCTTCTTTCAAAAAATCAATGGAACATTAAAAACAAAATCAGTGAAAGCTGTTTTCCAGGAACGGAGTTTTCTTGGTGACGGAGTCCAGAGCCACCAGAGTTTCCAGCAGGGCCTTCATATGCTTCAAGGGGACAGCGTTGGGGCCATCGCTCATGGCCTTGGCCGGGTCCGGATGGGTTTCCATGAACAGGCCGGCTACGCCGACGGCCACCGCCGCACGGGCCAGAACCGGCACCATCTCACGTTGGCCACCACTGCTGGTGCCCTGGCCACCCGGCAATTGGACGCTGTGGGTGGCATCAAACACCACGGGGGCGCCTGTCTCACGCATGATGGCCAGGCTGCGCATGTCGCTGACCAGATTGTTGTACCCAAAGCTGGCACCGCGCTCGCAGGCCATGAAAGTGTCTTCAGGCAAACCTGCTTCACGTGCCGCCGCGCGCGCCTTGTCGATGACATTCTTCATGTCATGGGGTGCAAGGAACTGTCCCTTCTTGATATTCACCGGCTTGCCACTTTGAGCGACAGCGCGAATGAAATCGGTCTGGCGGCACAGGAAGGCCGGCGTTTGCAGCACGTCCACGACGGACGCGACCTGCGCAATCTGGGACTCGTCATGCACATCGGTCAGTATGGGCAGCCCCAGCTCCTTCTTGACTTTTGCAAGAATTTCGAGACCCTTGTCCATGCCGGGTCCGCGAAAGGTGCTGCCACTGGAGCGGTTGGCCTTGTCGAAGCTGCTCTTGAAGATGAAGGGGATGCCCAGGCTGGCGGTGATTTCCTTGAGCGTGCCTGCGGTGTCCATTTGCAATTGTTCGGATTCGATGACGCAGGGGCCTGCAATCAGGAAGATGGGTCGGTGCAGGCCGACTTCGAAGCCACAAAGATTCATAGTACCCCCACGCTTGCCACGCTGTGTGCTGCGCTGCCCCCCAAGGGGGCTTTCGCGCCTTGGAGCGGTCCGGCGGCGCTCACCATCACGCTGCCACCTTCAGGTTTTTGCCTTGGGCCTGGTGGTCCAGTGCCGCTTTGACAAAAGCATTGAACAGCGGGTGGCCATTCCAGGGGGTGGATTTGAATTCGGGGTGAAATTGCACACCCATGAACCAGGGGTGGGTAGCCTGTGGCAACTCCACAATTTCGGTCAAGTGCTCACGCTGCGTCAGTGCAGAGATCACCAGCCCGGCTTTGCGCAACGGGTCGAGGTAATTGACGTTGGCTTCGTAGCGGTGGCGGTGGCGTTCCGTGACCACATCTCCATAGATCTGGTGGGCCAGCGTGTCCTTGGCGACGTCAGAACTCTGCGCACCCAGGCGCATGGTGCCACCCAGATCAGAATTGGCATCCCGTGTCTTGATCGTGCCGTCCGCATCCTTCCATTCGGTGATGAGTGCGATGACCGGGTTGGGCGTGTCTGCGTCAAATTCGGTGCTGTTGGCATCCTTCAGACCGGCTACGTGGCGTGCAAATTCGATGGTAGCAACCTGCATGCCCAAGCAAATTCCCAGATAGGGCACCTTGTTTTCGCGGGCAAAACGCGCTGTGCTGATCTTGCCTTCAATGCCGCGCTTGCCAAAGCCGCCGGGCACCAGAATGGCATCGTACTTGGCAAGTTGGCTCACGCTGTCGGAGGTGATGGTTTCCGAGTCCACGTGCTCAATCTTGACGCGCACATGGTTCTTCATGCCTGCGTGGCGCAGAGCCTCATTGACCGACTTGTAGCTGTCAGAGAGGTCCACATACTTGCCCACCATGGCAATGGTGACTTCACCTTGTGGGTGCTCGGTTTCATACACCAGCTCATCCCAGCGCTTCAGGCTTGCTGGAGGGGTATTCAGACGCAGCTTGTCGCAGATCAGACCATCCAGACCCTGCTCATGCAGCATGCGCGGCACCTTGTAGATGGTGTCCACGTCCCACATGGAAATGACGCCCCATTCGGGCACATTGGAGAACAGTGAAATTTTGGCGCGCTCTTCGTCGGGGATCGGGCGGTCGGCACGGCACAGCAGCACGTCGGCCTGGATGCCGATCTCGCGCAGCTGCTTGGCGGTGTGCTGGGTCGGCTTGGTCTTGAGTTCACCGGCTGCAGCAATCCAGGGCAGGTAGCTCAAGTGCACGAATGCACTGTTGTTGGGGCCGAGCTTGAGACTCATCTGGCGTACGGCTTCGAGGAATGGCAGGGACTCGATGTCGCCCACGGTGCCACCGATTTCCACGATGGCCACATCCACCGCATCGGGTTCGCCAAAGCGTGCACCGCGTTTGACGAACTCCTGTATCTCGTTGGTGACGTGGGGGATGACCTGAACGGTCTTGCCCAGGTAGTCGCCACGGCGCTCCTTGTCGAGCACGCTCTTGTAGATCTGGCCGGTGGTGAAGTTGTTGGTTTTGCGCATGCGCGTTTCAATGAAACGCTCGTAATGGCCCAAGTCCAGGTCGGTTTCTGCGCCGTCGTCTGTCACAAATACTTCGCCGTGCTGCAGGGGCGACATGGTGCCGGGGTCTACGTTGAGGTAGGGGTCCAGCTTGATGAGGGTGACTGTCAGGCCCCGCGATTCCAGGATCGCAGCGAGGGAGGCTGAGGCGATTCCCTTGCCAAGGGAGGACACCACACCGCCGGTGACGAAGACAAATTTGGTCATGTCAGGGGGAGCTAGTTACGCTCGGGGAGGTGGTAAAGCGAGATTATAGAGGTCTGCTACATTGCCACCCATGAATGACCTCGCTGGTAAACATATTGTCCTGGGCTTGACGGGTGGCATTGCCTGCTACAAGGCGGCTGAATTGTGTCGGGCTCTGATCAAGGAAGGTGCCACGGTGCAGGTGGTGATGACCGAGGCTGCGGCAAAGTTCATTACTCCGGTGACCATGCAGGCATTGAGCAACCGTTCCGTGTACGACTCGCAGTGGGACGCGCGCGAAGGCAACAACATGGCGCATATCAACCTTAGCCGCGAGGCCGATGCCATCCTGATTGCCCCTTGTAGCGCAGATTTCATGGCCAAGCTGCTGCATGGCCGTGCTGACGATCTGCTGAGTCTCATGTGTCTGGCCCGACCCATCGACAAGGTGCCGTTGCTGATCGCCCCCGCCATGAACCGCGAAATGTGGGCGCATCCAGCGACGCAGCGCAATCTGGCCCAGCTCAAGGCTGACGGCACCACAGTTTTTGACGTGGGAACCGGCGATCAGGCCTGTGGCGAAACCGGTGACGGGCGCATGCTGGAGCCCGAGGAGCTGCTGCAGGACCTGGTGAGCTTCTTTCTGCCCAAGGTTCTTGCAGGGCAGCATGTTTTGGTCAGTGCCGGACCGACCTATGAAGCGATTGACCCGGTACGCGGCATCACCAATCTGTCGAGCGGAAAGATGGGTTTTGCCATTGCCCGTGCAGCCCACGAAGCCGGTGCACGCGTCACGCTGGTTGCTGGCCCTGTCAGTTTGCCTACCCCACGTGGTGTGGAACGGGTCAATGTGCGTTCAGCACAAAATATGCTTGAAGCCTCGGTGAAATATGCGCAGGACGCTACTGTATTTATAGCAACGGCTGCGGTGGCGGACTGGCGTCCTGCGCAGGCTTCGGACCAAAAGATCAAGAAAGACGGCTCTGGCGCCACACCTCAACTGGATTTTGTGGAAAACCCGGACATCCTGGCCACGGTGGCGAAAACTCCCCGGGCTGCTGCTGGTGCGTTGTACTGTGTGGGCTTCGCCGCAGAAAGCCACGATTTGTTGGTCCATGCCACGGCCAAGCGCGCGCGCAAGGGTGTTCCCCTGCTGGTGGGCAATATTGGTCCAGCCACGTTCGGGCAGGACGACAATGCCCTGCTGCTGGTGGATGCCCACGGCGCACAGGAAGTCCCACGCAACTCCAAACTGGTGCTGGCCCGGCATCTCGTGACCGAGATCGCGCGGCGCCTGCGCGCTACACAACCCTGATACCCATGAAAATCGACGTCAAAATTCTCGACCCGCGTCTCGCTGACAACCTTCCTACGTATGCCACACCAGGCAGTGCCGGTCTGGACCTCCGTGCTTGCCTGGATGCACCGCTGACCCTGGCGCCCAACGCGTGGCAGCTGGTACCCACCGGGATGGCCATCTACCTGCACGACCCGGCTTATGCCGCTCTGATCCTGCCGCGCTCGGGGTTGGGTCACAAACACGGCATCGTGCTGGGCAATCTGGTCGGGTTGATTGACAGCGACTACCAGGGGCAGCTGATGGTGAGCGCCTGGAATCGCAGTTCCACCGAATTCACGATCGAACCCATGGAGCGCATTGCGCAACTGGTCATCGTCCCGGTGGTACAGGCGCAGTTCAATATCGTCAGCGAGTTTCCGGCGTCCCAGCGCGGCGAAGGCGGCTACGGCTCTACCGGAAAAGCCTAGTGCAACGTATCGCTGCCGGGGCCGCTTTCGTGGAACGGCTGGATGCGGAAGAATCCCGACCCGGCGGAACCGCGACTGATTTCCTCTTCGGTGGCTTCCCGGACTGACTCCACCTTGATCGTGATGCGGATGGCAATGCCCGCCAGCGGGTGGTTTCCATCCAGCACCACATGTTCTGGGTAGATGTCGGTCACGGTGTACAGCGTGTCTTTGGGCGCATCCGGGTTGCAGCCCGCAGGCAGGGCAGAGCCCTCCATGGTCAACCCTTCTTCCAATTCCGCAGGGAACAATCCCCGCGGCTCCAGGAAAATCAACTGGTCGTTGAAATCGCCAAATGCCTGTTCGGGCTCAATCTGCAACTGAACCGTTGCGCCAGCCCCATGCCCCTGCAAGGCTTCTTCGATGGCTGGCAGCAAATCCTGCCCGCCGATCAGAAATTCGATGGGTTCGTCCAGAACGTCCAGTATCTCGCCCAAAGTATCTTTCAGCGTCCAGGTAAGGGCAACGACGCATTGTTGAGTGATTTCCATAGTGAGAGAATTGTCCCATGAACATCCAAGAACCATTGCAACTGCTCGGCGGTTTGTCTTCCCAGGTCTTCATGCAACGCCATTGGGAGAAGAAGCCATTGCTGATTCGCCAGGCCATTCCTGGCTTCCAGCCGATCCTCGATCGCACGGAATTACTCGACATGGCGGCCATGGACGACGTGGAATCCCGTTTGGTGGTGCAGGCGGTGCCTGGCGGGCAGAAAGCCTGGAAGTTCCGCCATGGCCCGTTTCCCCGCAAATCATTGCCGCCATTCAAACAACGGGCGTGGACGGTGCTGGTGCAGGGTATGGACCTGCACGACGAGCGGGTCCATGCCCTGATGAACCAGTTCCGGTTTGTACCGGACGCGCGCCTGGACGACCTGATGATCAGCTACGCCACTGATGGTGGTGGCGTAGGCCCGCACTTCGACAGCTACGACGTATTTTTGCTGCAGGCACATGGACGTCGGCGCTGGCGCATCGGGCGGCAAAAGGACATGAGTCTGCTGCCGGACATGCCCCTCAAAATTCTCGCCAACTTCGAGCCGGAGATGGAGTTTGTGCTGGAGCCTGGGGACATGCTGTATCTGCCACCGCGTTGGGCGCATGACGGTATTGCCGAAGGCGAGTGCATGACCTATTCCATCGGCTTTCGCTCCCCCAATATGGGTGAAGTGGCACGGGAAGTGCTGCAGCGCATGGCAGAGCAGGCTGATGACGAGGCCGGAGACGCCATTTACCGCGATCCCCACCAGGCAGCGGTTGCGCAAAGTGCCGAAATTCCCGAGGCCATGGTGGATTTCGCCCGGGATGCGATGGCTGCAGCCTTGCGCGACCCGCAGGCATTGCGGCGCGCAATGGGTGAATACCTGACGGAACCCAAAGCCAATGTCTGGTTTGCCGGGGATGATACGGAAGCCGTGGGCGATGTGCGACTGGACCGCCGCACCCGCATGCTCTACGACGGCAAACACATTTTTATCAATGGTGAAAGTTTCCGTGCAGGGGGGCGTGATGCCCAGTTGATGCGCAGGCTTGCCAATGAACGCAGTTTGAAGGCAGGCGATATGGTTCGCCTCAGCGATGCGGCGCGTGAGCTGGTGTCAGATTGGTGCCAGGCGGGGTGGTTGCATGCAGACCAGTGAACCGGCTGCGCCAGCACCATTGCTGGAAGGTGCTTTCAGCGGTCCGGGTGAGTTCGCCCAGCTGGTGCGCGATGCGCTTTCGACTGCGGCGTCGCAGGGGTGGACCGAGATGGTGTGGAGCGATCCAAATTTTGAGGATTGGCCGCTACGGGAAAGAGTGGTGGTCGATGCACTCCAGGCCTGGGCGGGCCGTGGCCGAAAACTGGTCATGTTGGCCCATAGTTTTGATTCGGTGATCCGGTTTCAACCGCGCTTTGTGCAGTGGCGTACCACCTGGGACCATGTTGTGGAGTGTCGGGTGTGCAGGCAACTAGATGCCAGTGAAGTGCCTAGCGCATTGTGGAGTCCGCACTGGGCCATGCGCAGACTCGATCTGGCGCGCTCCACAGGGATGGCGGGTTCAGAACCCCAGCGACGGGTGTTGTTGCGGGAGACCCTGGAAGAGTGCCGACGCAACAGCGCCCCGGGGTTTCCATCGACCGTGTTGGGTCTTTAGTTGTCAGTGCCTAGGGTTTCCCCGGGTGTCGGATGCGAAAAATTGTATAATTCAAGGCTCTGACAATAAGAGATCGAATGCTTCTTGTCGGGGTTTTGGTGGCTTGCTACCAAGACAATTTCCGGAAATTGTTTCGTTAACTCACTTTAGTCTTTCAAAATGAACAAATCTCTCGTTCTGGCAGCTGTTATCGCTGCTGCTGCCCTGGCTGCTTGCAGTAAAAAAGAAGAAGCTGCTGCTCCTGTTGCTCCCGCTCCCGCAGCTGTTGCTCCCGCAGCTGACGCTTCTGCACCCGCAGCAGCTCCCGCCGCTGTTGCTCCCGCAGCCGCTGCAGCTTCCGAGCCAGCCAAGCAGTAATTCGCTGCCCAAGCAAAAAAGCCACCGCAAGGTGGCTTTTTTTTGTCCCCGCCCCGCAGGGCAGGGCTTATGCACATCAGCGGATGTCGTCAGCAATCACTTTGACAATGCGCTGTGCGTTGGCAGAACTCTCTGGTCCACCTTTGGCGTCCAGAATCAGCACGGTTGTGGCGTCGCCCTGGCTGCGCACCGCAATCTGGTACTTGGTGGGTTCAATGGTCTTGGATGATCCACTGAATATCTTGCTGAAGAAGCCAGGCTCAGAGTTCTCGGAACCCGGGGCCACATAACGCACGAAGTAAATTCCCTGCTTGCGGTCCCGGTCTTCCACGGTGAAGCCGGTGCGGTCCAGTGCCAGTCCGACACGGCGCCATGCACGGTCGAAGTTTTCCTCGATGAGGACCACAGGTTGCCCGTTGGTGCTCGATACCGTTGCTACGGATTTGGCCACACTGTTGGCTACCAGCGCCTTGGACTGCTCCGGGCTGACGCCCAGCTTGACCATCAGGCGGCGCAGGAACTCGGCTTCCAATTCGGGGTCGGTGGGGCGGGGTTGCCATACCGTGTCACGCTTTTGCTCGGAGGTGTAGACCTCAATTACGCCACGGTGGCTGATGAAAATTTCGGTCTCACCACTGGCATTACGCTCCAGACGGGTCCGGAACTTGTCGCGCTCGGCCGTCGAGTACAGGGCATCCACCAGTTTGCCCAGTGCCGCCCGGATGGCATCCTGCGGAATCTTGGCCCGGTTTTCAGCCCAGTCGGTTTCCATGATGCCCAGGCTGGACTGGTCCATCGCCAGCAGGAAGCCGTTTTCCTGCCAGAAGTCCTTGACGGGCTCCCACAGCGTTTCCGCAGGGCGCTTGACCACCAGCCAGCGCTGGTTGCCTGCGCGCTCAATACGCACATCTCCAAGGGCAACGGCAGCGACCGGCGTCTTGGACGCCGATGCCTGTCCCGACTGGTATCCGGAGGCAGACACGCCACCGTCCACCACGGTGTAGCGCGTGTCCTTGGACAGTTGTGTCAGGTCAGGCGGCACCGTCAGCGATGGCGCTTTGCCTGTGCTGCGGTAGTCCACCTTGTCGGTTTCGAGTGCAGTGCAGGCTGACAACGCCAGGGCAACAGCGGTCAGACCCAGTTTGGAAATTGAATTCACGCGATTCCTCAATCGAATAGGGGAGCTCAAATCAGCCCCGTAGAGTGCATAACGCCTTCCAGCGTTTTCTGGCTAGCCTCGGACAGCTCTGTCAGTGGCAGGCGCAGTGCACCCTTGCTCAGACCCATCCGTGCCACCGCCCATTTCACGGGAATCGGGTTGGATTCAATGAACAGGGTCTTGTGCAGCGGCATCAGCTTGAACTGGATTTCCATCGCACGCTTGACGTCGCCGGCCATGGCGGCCATGCAAAGTTCGTGCATCAGGCGGGGTGCCACGTTGGCCGTGACGCTCACGTTACCATGGCCGCCACACAGCATCAGGGCCACTGCGGTGGGATCGTCGCCAGAGTAAATGGCGAAGTCCTTCGGTGCTTCCTTGATCAGCCACTGGGCGCGTTCGATGTTGCCGGTGGCTTCCTTGATGCCGACGATTCCAGGCACCTGCGCCAGACGCAGCACGGTGTCGTGCTGCATGTCTGCAACCGAGCGGCCGGGCACGTTGTACAGGACGACGGGCAGATCCACCGCTTCGGCAATCGCCTTGAAGTGCTGGTACTGGCCTTCCTGGGTCGGCTTGTTGTAGTAGGGCACCACCTGCAACTGGCAGTCGGCGCCGACCTTCTTGGCAAAGCGGGCCAGTTCAATGGCTTCCTTGGTGGAGTTGGCGCCACATCCGGCCATGATCGGTGCGCGGCCTGCGGCCTGCTCCACCGACACGCGGATGATTTCGCAATGCTCTTCGACGCTGACAGTGGGGGACTCGCCCGTGGTGCCGACCACGCCAATGCAGTCGGTGCCTTCAGCGATGTGCCAGTCGATCAGTTTGCGCAACGCAGGGTAGTCCACGGAGCCATCGTCAAGCATGGGAGTTACGAGGGCGACGATGCTGCCCCGGATCGGACCTTGTGGAGAGTTCATGTCTGGCTCAAATCAAGCGTTGTAAGGTAATCAATCATTTTACCTAGAGTGTGTAAAGGCGCGGTGAACTCACGGCGTCCTGGCGTGGACGCACTGCCGCAATTCGTTGTACAAAGCGTGCCGGGTCGGGCAGATAGCCGTCTTCATAGGCCACGATGTCCAGTCCATGGCAGATTTGCAGCAGCTCACCGTGCTGCAACAGAAAGTCAGGGCGTGCGGGTCGCCCTACGGTTTCGTTGCCTGCTGCAAAAGTCTCGTACAGCAG
Organism: Pseudomonadota bacterium; assembly: GCA_963205375.1. Lineage (GTDB taxonomy): Bacteria > Pseudomonadota > Gammaproteobacteria > Burkholderiales > Burkholderiaceae_C > Allorhodoferax. The sequence goes on along the minus strand of CAUJJV010000070.1, from coordinate 20,485 downwards.
CACGCCACCGGGAGCCAGGCTGGCCAGAAGCTTGGGCAGCAAGGGGCGCCAGAGGTAGTGGGTGACGACCACTGCGTCAAATATCTGCGGTTCGCCACCGGCTTCCAGTGGCCAGGGGCCATTCTCCATGTCGGCGCAATGCAGCGTCGCCCGGTCGCCGAGATCCCGGCAGCCGGAAAGGTCACGGTCCACCCCGGTGACAGGGTGCCCCCGACCAGCAAACCAGGCCAGATGGCGCCCCGATCCGCAGGCTACGTCCAGCACGGTCCCCCCAGGCTGGAGCAGATGGCTCCAGCGGACGATCCAGGGCGATGGGGCACCCCGTGCACCGTGGGTTGGCAGCGCTGTGGTCATGCGCTGATCAGAAGCAGGACCACAGCTGGTTGGCCATCTGCACCAGAAAGTCCGGCTGGGTGTACATCGCAAAGACTGTCATCAGCACGGCCAGTGCAATGGTGGCCAGGAGGATATTGCGTCGTGTCGGCATGGCTTAGTGGGCGGCTGCAGCGCCGGTGCGCTGGATGGCCACTTCTTTCACCGGCAGGTTGATGAGTGCGGCAAACACGCCCAGCGCAATCGCGATGTACCAGACCACGTCGTAACTGCCGGTGCGGTCGTACAGGAAGCCGCCGAGCCAGACGCCCATGAACGAGCCGATCTGGTGGCTGAAGAAGACGAAGCCGCCGAGCATGGACAGATGCGCCACACCGAAGATCTGCGCCACCGTGGCATTGGTCGGTGGTACGGTCGACAGCCACAGCAGCCCCATCACGGCGGAGAATACGTACACGCTCATGGGCGTGAGGGGCGCCAGCAGGAACAGGCTGATGGCGATAGCGCGCGAAAAGTAGATGAAGGCCAGAATGTTTTTCTTCTGCATGCGTTGCCCCAGGACGCCAGCGGCGTAGGTGCCAAACACATTGAACAGGCCAATCAGCGCCAGCGCGTAGCTGGCCACCTGGGGCGACAAGCCCTTGTCCTTGAGGTAGCTGGGCATGTGGACACCAATGAAGACCACCTGAAAGCCACACACAAAGTAGCCCGCCATCAGCAACTGGAAGCTGGGGTACTTGAAGGCCTCTTTCAATGCCTGCAGGATGGTCTGTTCGCGGCGTGCCGGGCCGGAGCCAGCAAAACCGGGTTCACGCAGTCCCCAGGCCAGTGGCATGATCAAAATGGCCGCCAGACCCAGCAGCACCAGTGCCTGCTGCCAGCCAAACTGCATGATCAGAAAACCTTCGGTCGGCACCATCAGGAACTGGCCGAACGAGCCTGCCGCGGCGGCAACGCCCATGGCCCAGGACCGCTTCTCAGCGCTCACATTGCGCCCGATCACGCCGTAGATCACGGCATAGGTGGTACCTGCCTGCGCCATGCCAATGAGCACGCCGCTGGACAGGGAGAATAGCAACGGCGTGTCCGCATGGGCCATCCCAATCAGGCCCAGTGCATACAGGACGGCACCGACCAGAATCACCCGGAAGGCGCCAAAGCGGTCGGCTGCCATGCCCGCGAAAATACCGGAAAAGCCCCACACCAGGTTCTGGATGGCGATGGCGAATGCAAAGGTTTCGCGGCTCCAGTCCCGCGCTTGCGTAATGGGCTGCAACCACAGTCCGAAGCCGTGGCGGATGCCCATGGACAGGGTCACAATGGCGGCGCCGCAGAACAGTAACTGGGGTATGGAGAGGCGTGGCGTGGAATTCGGCATGGCCTCAAATGTAGCCAGTTTGTACAGCCGGGATGGTCGCCCGGCAGGAATGCCCCCGGTTGCGGGTTGCCAGGAAGATCCTTGAATATGTATGGACATACAGTCATTTCAAGCCAGCCGTTTACAATGGCGGTCTATGGCAACCAAACCCACTCCCGAATATTCTGAAGGTTCGATTCGCGTTCTCAAGGGCCTGGAGCCCGTCAAGCAGCGCCCGGGCATGTACACCCGCACCGACAACCCGCTGCACGTGATTCAGGAAGTGCTGGACAACGCCGCTGATGAGGCGCTGGCCGGCCATGGCAAGAAAATCAAGGTGACCTTGCACACCGACGGTTCGGTGTCGATCGAGGACGATGGCCGGGGCATTCCATTCGGACTGCATCCGGAAGAAAAGGCGCCTGTGATTGAACTGGTATTTACCCGTCTGCATGCCGGTGGCAAGTTCGACAAGGGCAAGGGCGGCGCCTACAGCTTCTCCGGTGGTCTGCACGGCGTGGGCGTGAGCGTCACCAACGCACTGGGCAAACGGCTGGAAGCCACCAGTTACCGTGAAGGTTCGGTGGCGCGCATTGTGTTTGAGGGCGGTGACGTCACCGAAGCGCTGGAGGTCCGCAAGGCAGGCGAGGGTGACCGCAAATCCGGCACCACGGTGCGCGTCTGGCCGGACGCCAAATACTTTGAATCTTCCGCCCTGCCCATGGGTGAGCTGGTCCACCTGCTGCGCAGCAAGGCGGTGCTCATGCCTGGCGTCAGCGTGACGCTGGTCCAGGAAAAAACCAAGGAAACCCAGAACTGGTTGTACAAGGCGGGTCTGCGCGACTACCTGATGCAGACGCTCAACGGCGACCCGGTAATCCCACTTTTTGAAGGTGAAGGTTTTGCGGACAGCCAGAGCGACAACTTTGCCGAAGGCGAAGGTGCTGCGTGGTGTGTGGCGTTTACCGAAGACGGCCAGCCGGTGCGCGAGAGCTACGTCAATCTGATTCCCACCAGTGCCGGTGGCACGCACGAGAGTGGCCTGCGCGATGGCCTGTTCACGGCGGTCAAGAGCTTCATTGAACTGCACTCGCTGCTGCCCAAGGGCGTGAAGCTGATGCCGGAAGACGTGTTCGCGCGTGCCAGCTATGTGCTGTCCACCAAAGTGCTGGACCCGCAGTTCCAGGGCCAGATCAAGGAGCGTCTGAATTCGCGTGACGCAGTGCGCCTGGTGTCCAGCTTTGTGCGTCCGGCGCTGGAGCTGTGGCTGAACCAGCACGTCGAATACGGCAAGAAGCTGGCTGAGCTGGCGATCAGAGCCGCGCAGACCCGCCAGAAGGCCGGGCAAAAAGTGGAAAAACGCAAGAGTTCTGGCGTGGCCGTGTTGCCGGGCAAGCTGACCGACTGCGAAAGCCGCGACATCCTCTATAACGAAGTGTTTCTGGTCGAGGGCGACTCCGCGGGCGGCAGCGCCAAGATGGGCCGCGACAAGGAAAACCAGGCCATCCTGCCGTTGCGCGGCAAGGTGCTCAACACCTGGGAAGTGGACCGCGACCGCCTGTTTGCCAACACCGAAATCCACGACATCTCGGTGGCGATTGGTGTGGACCCCCACGGCCCCAACGACAGCCCCGATATGAGCGGCCTGCGCTATGGCAAGGTCTGCATCCTGTCCGATGCGGATGTGGATGGCTCGCACATCCAGGTGCTGCTGCTCACGCTGTTCTTCCGCCATTTTCCGAAGCTGATCGAGACGGGCCATGTGTTCGTGGCGCGTCCGCCGCTGTTCCGCGTCGATGCGCCTGCGCGTGGCAAAAAGCCGGCCAGCAAGGCCTATGCGCTGGACGAAGGCGAGCTCACCGCCATCCTGGACAAGCTGCGCAAGGAAGGTGTGCGCGAAGGCGCCTGGGCCATCAGCCGCTTCAAAGGCCTGGGCGAGATGAATGCCGAGCAGTTGTGGGACACCACCCTCAATCCCGACACCCGCCGTCTGTTGCCCGTGGAACTGGGAGCCATTGATTTTGGTGCCACCGAGGCACTGATCACCAAGCTCATGGGCAAAGGCGAAGCCGCTGCCCGGCGGGAGTTGATGGAGCTGCATGGCGACTCAGTGGAGATCGACGTCTGATGTCTGCCTGGCGCTCTCTGTTGTTCAATGCTATAAAAAGCATAGCTACCTGCGCACTATTGGCGGGGGGTATGGCCACATTTCATGCCAAAGCCGATGTCTGGGTGCATGTGGATGCCCAGGGGGAAGCCCATTTCGCTCCAGAACGCGTGGACGACCGGTATGAGCTGTTTTACCGCGGGCCCGCGCCTGCACAGAGCAGCGACGCGGCGGCGGCGGATGCACCCACCCGTCCACCGGAACTCAAGGACCTGCGCCCCAAGCTGGCGGCGTTTTTTGAGTCATCACCGCGCTACCGGCAGTTGCAGCCGCTGATTCACGAAGCCGCGCGCATCTACCGCATCGACTATGAATTGCTGCAGGGCGTGATTGCGGTGGAGTCAGCTTTTGATCCCGAGATCGTGTCCAGCAAAGGCGCCATTGGCCTCATGCAGGTGCTGCCCGATACCGCGCGGCGTTTTGGCGTGGACAGCGACCGCTGGTCTTCGGTGGAATCCAAGCTGAAGAACCCGCGCATGAATTTGCAGCTGGGCGCGCGCTATCTGCGTTTCCTGATCGATCTGTTCCCTGGCCGGCTGGATCTGGCATTGGCTTCTTACAACGCCGGTGAAGGTGCGGTGCAGAAGGCCGGCAACGCCATCCCCAATTACCGTGAAACGCAGGATTACGTAACCATGGTCACGCAGCTCTACACCGTGCTGAAACCGCCACCGGTAGCGGTGGCTCCCAAGTCCGCACGCACCGAGCCGTATGGCCCGGGCTTTGTGCTGACCGCGCCGCGCGAACCTTATGCCCTGGTGCAGTCGGGCCGCGGCAACATGGTGCCGCCCATCCGCATCGGCGCTCCTTCTGATTCTTCTATTGCAGTTGACTAGTTTTCATGACCGACCAACCCATTCTTGACTTTGCTGCGTCTGCGCCCGAGGGCGATGACCAGCTCAACCTGGCCACCTACGCCCAGCGGGCCTACCTGGAATATGCGCTGAGCGTGGTCAAGGGCCGCGCCTTGCCCGATGTCTGTGATGGCCTCAAGCCGGTGCAGCGGCGCATTCTGTATTCCATGTCCCGCATGGGGCTGGGTTTTGGTGGCCCCAATGGCAACACCGGTGCCAAGCCGGTCAAGAGCGCCCGCGTGGTGGGCGATGTACTGGGCCGTTTCCACCCGCACGGCGACCAGTCGGCCTACGACGCGCTGGTGCGCATGGCGCAGGATTTTTCGCAGCGCTATCCATTGGTGGACGGCCAGGGAAACTTCGGCTCCAGAGACGGGGATGGCGCGGCCGCCATGCGCTATACCGAAGCACGCCTGTCCAAAATTACCAGCCTGCTGCTCGACGAGATCGACCAGGGCACCGTGGACTTCCAGCCCAACTACGATGGCTCTACCGAAGAGCCCAAGCAGCTCCCTGCGCGCCTGCCGTTCTCGCTGCTCAACGGGGCCAGCGGTATCGCCGTGGGCCTGGCCACCGAAATCCCCAGCCACAACCTGCGCGAAATTGCCGATGCCTGCGTGGCGCTCATCAAGTCGCCCACACTTTCGGACGACGATCTGTTTGCGCTGGTACCCGGCCCCGACTTTCCCGGTGGTGGCCAGATCATCAGCCCGGCTGGCGACATTGCCGATGCCTACCGCAGCGGTCGCGGTTCGCTCAAAGTGCGGGCACGCTGGAAGATTGAGGACCTGGCGCGTGGTCAATGGCAACTGGTGGTGACTGAGTTGCCACCTGGCGTGAGCAGCCAGCGCGTGCTGGAAGAAATTGAAGAGCTGACCAATCCCAAGGTCAAGGCCGGCAAGAAGGCGCTGAGCCAGGACCAGACCCAGCTCAAGGCCAGCATTCTCAGCGTGCTCGATGTCGTGCGCGATGAGTCGAACAAGGACGCCATGGTGCGCCTGGTGTTCGAACCCAAGACCAGCCGCATTGAACAGCAGGAACTCATTACCGCACTGCTGGCGCACACCAGCCTGGAAACCTCCTCGCCCATCAATCTCACCATGGTGGGGCTGGATGGCCGGCCCACGCAGAAGTCGTTCCGCCAGATGCTGAACGAGTGGATTGCATTCCGCCAGGGCACCATCGAGCGCCGCAGCCGCCACCGCTTGGGTAAGGTGCTGGACCGTATCCATATTCTGGAAGGTCGCCAGCTCGTTCTGCTCAATATCGACGAAGTGATTGCCATCATCCGCCAGTCGGATGAGCCCAAGGCCGCGCTGATGGAGCGCTTCCGCCTCTCTGACCGCCAGGCTGAAGACATCCTGGAAATTCGCCTGCGCCAACTGGCGCGGCTTGAAGCCATCAAGATCGAGCAGGAGCTCTCCGAGCTGCGCACGGAACAAGGCAAGCTGGAAGAAATTCTGGGCAGCCCCGCCGCGCTGCGCCGCCTGATGGTCAAAGAGATTGAGGCCGATGCCAAGGTGTTTGCCGACCCGCGCCGCACGCTGATCCAGACCGAGAAGAAAGCCGTGGCCGAAGTCAAGGTGGTGGACGAGCCCGTCACCGTGGTTGTCAGCCAGAAAGGCTGGGTGCGTGCACGTACCGGGCATGGGCATGAAGCGTCCACGTTTGCCTTCAAGGCGGGCGATGGCCTGTATGGCACCTTCGAGTGCCGCACGGTGGATACGCTGTTGGTGTTTGGTTCCAATGGGCGCGTGTACTCGGTAGCGGTGTCGCTGCTGCCGGGGGGGCGTGGCGATGGCCAGCCCGTCACCACACTGATCGAGCTGGAGGCCGGTACGCAACTGCTGTACTACTTTGCCGGCCCGGCTGCTGCCACGCTGCTGCTCAGCAGCACCGGTGGCTATGGCTTCATGGCCACGGTGGAGAACATGGTGTCGCGCCAGAAGGCTGGCAAGGCATTTGTGTCCATTGGTGATGGCGAGACCTTGTGCTGCCCGTCCCTGGTGTCCGGCGCACAAGGCAAGGTCGTGACCCCCGGTACACCGGGCGCACTGGTGACGCCGGCCACCCATGTGGCCTGTGCATCCACTGGCGGGCGCATCCTGACCTTCGAGATCAGCGAACTCAAATCCATGGACAAGGGTGGCCGTGGCCTGATGCTGATCGATCTGGAAGCCAAAGACACGCTGGCTGGTGCCGCGGCCTACACCCGCAGCATCCGCATCGACGGCATTGGCCGCGGTGGCAAGGAGCGTGACGAGACGCTGGAAATCCGCAGTCTCAACAACGCCCGTGCGGCGCGTGGCCGCAAGGGCAAGGCGGCGGACCTGGGCTTCAAGCCCAACGCGATTACCCGCGTGGAGTAGTTCCGGGGTTATCAATCAACACATAGTAAAGAGAACTCATCCTGAAAAATTCTATCGTTGGTTTGAGAGTCTCTAAGTTGTCGCTTTAGTAGTAACAGCATCCGAAATAAATGCGCATTGGATAAACAGACATGGGTGAATGGTCAGATTATTTTGAGGACTTTCCTGAAGAGAATCCCGCCAATCAGTGGTGCGATACTGAAGGTGATTTGCTTAGGGCGAGAGTAGCTCGCGAGGCAATGTACTCACCTGAAGTGCTGGCGGAAATTGCTGACCGAAAAAAGCGACGTGAGGCTGAGGAGGTACTCTTAATCGGAATGCGGTTACGCGACCGAGAGCAAGCTCAAGCGGAAATGCATCGAAGCATCGGAGGACTAATGGAGGCCTATGCATGGTTTGACGTGAATCTGGGACTGAAAATCAAGAGCTATTCGACCGACCCTTCAAAAGTAGCGGCGCTAGTGAAGCCAAGTACGCCAATGAAGCTTCGGCTCGATTACTTGCGGCAATTGGTAGAACTTTCCCAAGTGAAGCCTACTGTACAAAGCAAGAGCATATGGAAGGCTTGGATTGCACAGGCTGAGGCCATCCGGCTGCTGCGCAACGACTACGCTCATGGGCGGTGGATCAATTCAAGCTTAGTGACAACTGAATTTCATTTCGCGCCGCTAGGTTGGTCGGACGAGTATGAGTCCACACAGACTCTAATTGCCGTTTCACCAGCACAAATTGACTCGCTGTCAAATGAGCTTTGGAATCTCACGCGGTCTATGAATGAAGTGCTGGAGCCATACTTCTTGCATCCGTGACCTTGCGACGCTCTCTCAGCATGACAATGCAGGCGGGACTCTGCAACTTACAGCGAGCCAAGGCTGACCAACTTTTGTCAAAAAAATAGGGTTTTACCCCCGCACCTCTCTGGAGACGTCGGCATCAAAGTCGGCGCTCTGGAGCGCACTGGACAGATGGCCCATGCCGGGGTAGTACTTGGCGAAGTCCGCGATCATGGGCTCCAGCGGCACGTCGTCAAAACTGCCGTGCTGGCGCAGGTACTCCATGTGGCGTTGGCCGCTGCGGTCAAACGGGTGGTAAATCGAATCGTCCACGCCGTTGAATTCCAGCGGCAGAAAACCAAACTTTTCGCACAGGCTGAGGTTGAACGCCGGCGTAGCCTTGCGCCACGCGCCGTCGAGCCAGATATCGGAGAAGCCATGCCACACAAACACGTCAGTCTGCATCGACTGGCGCATGCGTTCGGTGGACAGGTGGTTGCGCACATCGGCGTAACCCAGCCGGGCCGGAATGCCGGCGGCGCGGCACACCGCTGTCAGCAGCGTGGCCTTGGGCACACACCAGCCCAGGCCGGTTTCCAGCACCGTGCTGGCCTGCATGCCCTTGGGGGTCAGGTCCAGGCTGTAGGGGTCGTAGCGGAAACCATCGCGCACGGCGTAGTACAGAGCTACAGCGCGCTCACGGTCCGTGGCGCCTTGCGCATGTTCGCGCGCAAACGCCACCACGGCTGGGTGGTCTGAGTTCACCATGGCAGTCGGTTGCAGGGACGCTGGCCCAGGTTGCACAGGCGCCGTCATAGCCACACCCCGCTGCGCGGCATCTGGACCGGGTGGGCCGGACTGCCACCCAGCAGAAAGGCGCTCAGTACAAAACTGAACACCGACAGGAAGATGGCGGCAAAGAAGGCGGTCCAGAAGCCCGACACGCTAAACCCGCTGACCAGGCGCGACACCAGCTGGATCATCAGCGCGTTGATCACCAGCAGAAAAAATCCCAGGGTCAGCACCGTCAACGGAAGGGTCAGCACGATGAGCAGGGGTTTGACAATGGCGTTGGCCAGGCCCAGCAGCAGCGCGGCAATCACCAGGGACGAGGTGTCTGCAAACCGGATGCCACGAAACAGGTGACTGGCCACCCACAGGGAGACCGATGTGATCAGCCAGTGGATCAAAAACGGGGGGAGTTCGTCGAGCATGTGCGTTGAAGGGGAATCGATGGGATGGGAATCAATGTACTACAGGCCTTTGTGGCCCTGGGAGTAGGGCAATAGCGCCTCGGCCGCTGCAATGCGATGGCTGAGTTCAATGGCCGGATTGTTCATGACGTCTTGCAGAAATTGAAACGGGTCCAGCCCGCCCTCCGGGGGAGGCGATGCGGGCGCAACCCCTGTAGGCGCCGCACTGGCAGTGGGGCTCAACTGTTGCAGCACGGCTTGGAAAATCGCGGGTTGGATGCTCTCAAGGTGCGACAGGACGTTGGCCTGCGCATCCGGGTTGGGAGGCAGGTCGAGCCAGGGTTCGTCAGAGAAGATGGACGCCAGGTCCGGGGTCACAAACGCGGACCACATGCCGGTTTCCTTTTGCAGCGCGGGGATCAGTCTGGCATGCAGGGTTTCCGTTGGCTCCGCTATATCGGTGGCGGGCAAGAGGCTGATGCGTGCTGGCGCAACCGTGCTCAGGTAACGCACACGCAACGCCTCCAGGAAGGCGTGCGCCTGGGGGGCGGGCACAGGGACAGACAGCGAGAACCACAGCTGATAAGCATCCACTCCAGAGACAGCGATCGCGGGCGCGGGCAGCTCCAGATCGGTCTGGACCCCACGCCATACTGCAGACAGGATGCCCCAGTCGGCGGGACGGGCCAACTCCAGAACCATGGCCCGCACGGTCCCATCAGAAGCCACCAGACAGGGCTCTGCAGTATCCGGGGCGCTGCCGGGTGCGTCCAAGAGGTAGAGGCGGTGTAATTCAGCGTGTAATGTACTCATGGCGAAATATACGAAGTTGTGCAGAGTATCGGTCTTGCACCGAGGTGGTCCAACTACCCGGTGTGTCACGGGTTGACCGGCCCTACTTCGTTGGAACCGTGACTTCGATGGTCTACCAATACGCCCCTTGAATATTCGACTTACCATCGCCGGATCATTCCGCTTCATCCAATGAACCCATCCCGCACCCTGAAGGTCTTCGCCATCCTCCTCGGCGTGTACGGGCTGGCCGTGCTGCCCGGTCTCTTCGTGCCGGGCTACCTGGATTCGCCCATAGGCGTTGTGGTGGCGATTCCGTACATCTCGATTTACCTGTTCGACATGGTCGGCATCCCGGGCCTGCTGCAGCATGGCGGCATGTGCGGCTGGGGCTGGTGCGCTCCGACGGTATTCGGTTGGATTTTTCTTGGAGTGGTCTGGCTGGGCCTCGCCTGGCTGATGGCAAAAGCCATTGCCGCTGCATTCGCCCGCAGCGAGCAATGAAGTGAACCGGCTGCAACCCGGCGCCAACGCTGGGGAGCGCGATGGGTCGCGCAAGTGCTATCTTTTATATAGCTGCTTGCGCATATTCCACGCGGGCTAGAGGCCTATTTCATTCAGATTTCTGCGCGCTACCCTCGGTCCAGCCACCGCCGAGCACCTTGTACAGCGTCACCAGGTTCTGTACCTGCAGTGTCTGCACCTGCACCACGGCCTGCTGCGCTGCAAACAGCGAGCGCTGCGCATCCAGTACTTCGAAAGAACTGGCAGCGCCATGCTTGAAACGCATGTCGGTCAGCATCATGCGCGACTGTTCCGCGGCCAGTTGGGCGGTCTGCGCGCGCAGCTGCTCGGTCAGCGTGGCACGGCCCGCCAGTGCATCAGACACTTCCCGGAACCCGGTCTGGATCGCCTTTTCATACTGGGCCACTGCAATGTCGCGGCTGACCTTGGCAGACTCCAGATTGGCCTTGTTGCGTCCGGCATCGAAGATCGGCTGCAGCAGCTGGGGTACGAAGGTCCAGGCCGAGGTGCCGTTGCTGAACAGCTTGTCCAGCTCGCTGCTGGTCACACCGGCGCTGGCTGTGAGCGTGATGCGCGGAAAGAACGCGGCACGCGCGGCGCCGATGTTGGCGTTGTTGGCCAGCAGTACCTGTTCGGCCTGGCGCACATCGGGGCGGCGTGTCAGCAGTTCGGACGGGACGCCCGTGGGCAGATCGGGAACCAGGCTCTGCGCGGTGAGGGGCAAGCCTGCTGGCAGGTCCGCAGGCAGGGTCTGGCCCACCAGCAGCACCAGTGCGTTTTCATCCAGAGCACGTTGCCGGGTCTGCTGGGCCAGCGACGCCTTGGCGCCTTCCAGGGCGGATTGGGCCTGGCTCAGGTCCAGCTGCGAAGCGGCCTCGTTGTCAAACTTCAGGCGCGTCAGCCGCAGTGACTCTTCCCGCGTGGCCAGCGTATCGCGGGTGACCTTGAGCAGTTCATCGTCTGCCAGCAGGTTCAAGTAGGTGTTGGCCAGCGAGGCAATCAGGGCCATCTGCACCGTCTTGCGCGCTTCTTCGGTACCGAGCAACTGGGCCTGCGCCGCCTGGCTCAGTGCGCGCACGCGGCCGAAAAAGTCCAGTTCGTAGGCCGTCACGCTCAGGCCTGCGGTGTAGGTGCTGGTGATCGCACCGGTAGTGGTAGGGCCACGCGAACCGGCAATGCCGGCATTGACGGTGGGCAACTCGTCGGCCTTGCGGACCTGGAACTGCGCGCGGGTCTGCTCGATGTTGAGCACCGCTACCCGAAGGTCCCGATTGTTCTGCAACGCCAGTTCGATCAGGCGCTTGAGGCGCGCATCCTTGAAGAAGGTCTGCCACTCCATGTCTGCCGCCTGGCGTACCGGTGTGGATGCCGCAGCGGCGGGGGCCTGGCTGGCCACTGCGGAGAACTTCGGTGCGACAGGAGCCGCGGGGCGCTCGTAGGTGGGGATGAAGCTGCATCCGCCCAGTGCCAGTGCGGCAACCAGGGGTACAAGCCGCAGGAGGGCAGGGTGTTGCATGCGGGATTTACTCATGTTTTTCCACTCCGATCTGGTGGCCATGTTCCATGTCGAACTGGTGCTGGCGCTCGCTGCCTTTGAAGACGCTGCGCACCACCACAAAGAAGATAGGCACGAACAGCACCGCGAGCATCGTTCCCAGCAGGCTGCCGCCCATCACGCCGGTGCCGATGGCCCGCTGGCTGGCCGAGCCCGCACCACTGGCAATGGCCAGTGGCAGCACGCCCAGCACGAAAGCCATGGAGGTCATGACGATGGGGCGGAATCGCAGGTGCGCTGCGGCCAGGGCGGCTTCCACCGCGCTCTTGCCCTGGGCCTGCAGATCCTTGGCAAACTCGATGATCAGAATGGCGTTCTTGGCCGACAGACCGATGATGGTGATCAGGCCGACCTGGAAGTACACATCGTTGGCGTAGCCGCGCATCAGCGTGGCCAGCACCACGCCCAGTACACCCAGCGGCACCACCAGAATCACCGCCAGCGGAATGGACCAGCTCTCATACAGCGCGGCCAGGCACAGAAACACGGCCAGAATGGCAAAGCCATAGAGCACCATGGCCTGCGAGCCCGCCAGCTTTTCCTGGCGCGATTGACCGGTCCACTCGAAGCCAAAGCCGGCAGGCAGCTGGGCGGCGAGTTTTTCCATCTCGTTCATCGCCGCACCGGTGCTGAAGCCGGGGGCGGCAGCACCGCTGATGCGCACGGCAGGGTAGCCGTTGTAGCGCACGGTTTGCATGGCGCCCTTGATCCAGCGCGTGCTGGCAAAGGCAGACAGCGGTACGGCTTTGCCCTGGCTGTTCATGGCATTGAGCTTCAACACGTCCTCGGGCTGCATACGCGCTGTGGCATCGGCTTGCACCACCACACGCTGCAGACGGCCGGCGTTGGGAAAGTCGTTGATGTAGCTCGAACCCAGCGCCGTGGAGATGGTGCTGTTGATCGCATCAAAGCTCACGCCCAGTGCGCTGGCCTTGTCGCGGTCAATGTCGATCTGCAACTGCGGCGCGTCTTCCAGGCCGTCGGGGCGTACCTGGGCCAGTACCTTGCTTTGCGAGGCCATGCCCAGCAGCTGGTTGCGTGCGCCAATCAGCGCATCGTGTCCCTTGCCGGCGCGGTCCTGCAGACGGAAGGTGAAGCCTGATGCCGAGCCCAGCTCAGGGATGGGGGGCGGGCTCAGCGGGAAGATGAATGCATCACGGATGCCCATGAGCGCACCAAAGGCACGACCCGCCAGCGCTTCGGCCGACTGACCCGGTCCCGGGCGGTCCGCCCAGTCTTTGAGCGTCACAAACGCCAGCGCAGCATTCTGACCCTGGCCCGAGAAGCTGAAGCCCAGCACGCCCACCATGCTTTGCACTTCGGGTTGCTTGAGAATGAAGCCTTCCACCTGCTGCATCACGCTGAGTGTGCGCTCCTGCGTGGCACCCGGGGGCAGTTGCACGTTCACGATGATGCTGCCCTGGTCTTCTCCGGGCAAAAACGACGTGGGTAGACGCATGTACACCACGGCGACCGCGCCGATGATGGCGGCGTAGATCACCAGGTAGCGGCCCGCCTTTTTGAGCAGGCGCGTGACCACGCTCTCATAGCCCTTGGCGGTGCTGTTGAAGCGCCGGTTGAACCAGCCAAAGAAGCCGGTCTTGGCATGCGCGTGGCCGGCCTCCACGGGCTTGAGCAGCGTGGCGCACAGCGCGGGCGTGAGCGACAGCGCCAGGAAAGCCGAGAAGGCGATCGAGCTGACCATCACCGCCGAGAACTGGCGGTAGATATTGCCCACCGAGCCGCTGAAGAAAGCCAGCGGCACAAACACCGCAATCAGTACCACGGTCACGCCCACAATGGCGCCCGAGATCTGGCCCATGGCCTTGCGGGTGGCCTGCAGCGGCGGCAGGCCTTCCTCGCTCATGATGCGCTCGACGTTCTCCACCACCACAATGGCGTCGTCCACCACGATACCGATCACCAGCACCATGCCAAACATGGTCAGCACGTTGATGGACATGCCCAGCGCCAGCAGCGTGGCAAAGGTGCCCAGCAGGGCCACCGGCACCACGATGGTGGGGATGATGGTGTAGCGCCAGTTTTGCAGGAACAGGAACATCACCAGAAACACCAGCACCACGGCTTCTATCAGTGTCTCCGCCACCTGGGAAATGGAAATTTGCACGAAGCGCGAGCTGTCGTACGGAATGCTCCACTTCACACCTTGCGGAAAGTAGGTTTGCAGCTGCTCCATGCGGCCGCGCACGGCCTTGGCTGCGGCCATGGCGTTGCCGCTGGGGGACAACTGCACGCCGATACCGACGGCAGGCTTGCCGTTCAGGCGGGCCGATGTGGCATAGGCCTGTGCTCCGAGTTCAATGCGCGCCACGTCCTTCAGGCGCACGGCGGAGCCATCGGCATTGGAGCGCAGGGCAATGTTGCCAAACTGGGCGACGCTGCCGAGCTGCCCGTTCACCACCACCGTAGCGGCAATGCTTTGACCCGTGATGTTGGGCAGGTCACCAATGGCGCCGGAGGATACCTGCGCGTTCTGGGCCCGGATGGCAGCATTGACCTCGCTCAGGGAGAGGTTGAAGGCGGCCAGTTTGGCCGGGTCCACCCACACGCGCATGGCACGTTCGGTCCCGAACAGCTGGGCCTGGCCGATGCCAGGCAGGCGCTGCAGCTCGGGCACGATGTTGCGCGAGGCGTAGTCACCCAGCGCAATCGTGTCCAGCTCCGGGTTGTCCGAAGACAGCATGGTGAACAGCAGGAAGTTGGAGCGCGACTTGTCCACGCGCACACCCTGCTGCGTCACCGCTGCGGGCAGGCGCGGGGTGGCGCGCGACAGGCGGTTTTGCACGTCCACCTGGGCCAGGTCGGCGTTGGTGCCGGTCTCAAAGGTCAGCGTGAGGCTGCCGGAGCCGTCGGCTTGCGCCACCGACTCCATGTAGATCAGGCCGGGCGAGCCATTCATTTCGCGTTCGATGACGCTCAATACGCTGTCTTCGAGCGTCTGGGCCGATGCACCGGGGTAGGCTGCGTTCACGATGATGGACGGTGGCGCCACGGGGGGGTACTGCGAGATGGGCAGCTGTGTGATGGCCACGCTGCCCATCACCAGGATGAACAGCGCAATCACCCACGCAAAGATGGGGCGGTTGATAAAGAACTGGGCCATGTGCCTTGCCCCTTACTTGGTTGCGGCAGAGGCCGCAGCGGTCGGTGCAGACGCTGCCGCTGCGGGTGCACCTGCGGGCGCGCTGGCATTCCATGGCACGGGCTTGACCGGTGCGCCGGGCACCATCATTTTCTGGAAGCCATCCACGATGACCTGGTCACCTGCTTTCAGACCGTCCAGAATGACCCACTGGTTGTTTTGGGCATTGCCCACCTTCACCGTGCGGGAGGTGGGTTTGCTGCCTTCACCGATCACCAGCACCGTGTCACCCTGGTTGGTGCGGGTGACGGCCTGCTGGGGCAGCAGGATGCCCGCAGGCAACTCGGCCTGCGACAGGCGGACGCGTACGAACTGGCCCGGCAGCAGCATGCCATCGGGGTTGGGCACTTCAGCGCGCAGTGTGATCTGGCCCGAGGTGGCGTCCACGGTCAGGTCGGTAAACAGCAGCTTGCCCGTGCGGGGCAACTCGCTGCCGTCTTCCAGCACGATGCGCACCGGCACTGAGCCGTCACCCGAGGCGCGCAGCTGCTTGGCGGCAATGGCTTTGCGCAGGCGCAGCACTTCGGTGGTGGACTGCGTGAAGTTCACATACACCGAGCCGGTCTGCTGGATCAGGGCGAGCTGGGTGGCCTCGGATGCGCTCACCAATGCACCCTCGGTTACCAGGGCCTGGCCAATGCGCCCGGAAATGGGCGCGCGGACGCTGGCGTAATCCACGTTGATCTGTGCAGTCTGCACTGCAGCACGGGCAGTGGCCAGGTCCGCCTCAGCCTGCTTCTGGGTGGTTTGCAATGTGGTGTATTCCTGCTTGCTGATGGCGTTGGCTTCCACCAGGGGCTTGTAACGCTCCACCTGTGCGGTGGCTTGTGCCAGATTGGCCTGGCTTTTGGCGACACTGGCCTGGGCGCTCTCCAGCGCCGCCCGGTAGGGTGCGGGATCAATCTGGTAGAGCGGCTGGCCGGCCGTGACTTCGCTGCCCTCCCGGAACAAGCGCTTTTGCACCACACCGTTGACCCGTGCACGGACCTGCGCCACTCGTACCGCACTGACACGGCCCGGCAGCTCGGTCTGCAGGGCTACGGCCTCGCTGGCCACGGTGACCACCCCGACAGTGGCTGGCGGCGGGCCAGCGGGGGCACCCGCGTTGGGTGCGGCATCCTTGGCGCCGCAAGCCACCAATAGGGCCAGGGGCGTCAGCACCAGGGCATAACGGTGCAGGGGAATGGAGCGGAAAGTCCGGGCAACGGATGGGCGCAATGAGGACATGAAAAATCCTTGTTTCCTGGAGAAGTCTGGCAGGTGCCAGAGGGAAGGTGGATGTTGAGCCAGCGCAAACCGGCATCAACCAATGGTGGCAATTCTTGAAATCTGGATTAGTATACATACATGGGTGTATGTATATTGTGTACGCTCAGTAAATAACCCTGACAGCAAGCGAGATATGGCCAGACGCACCAAAGAAGACGCCTTAGTGACCCGTGACCTGATCCTGGACGCGGCGGAGCGGGTGTTTCAGCGCAGGGGTGTTTCCCGCACCTCGCTGCAGGAGATTGCCCAGGATGCGGGCTTGACGCGTGGGGCCATTTACTGGCATTTCCAGAACAAGTCCGACGTCTTCGACGCCATGATGCAGCGCGTCACGTTGCCCATGGCGGCGACGCTCCAGGCCCCGCCGGAAGCCGAGGCTGCCGACCCTTTGCAGCACCTGCGGCGCACACTGGCTTCCGCCTTTTACCAGACGGTGCACGACGCACAGGTGCAGCGAGTGTTTGAGATTGCCTCGCACAAAGTCGAGTATGTGGATGAGCTGCAGGCGTTGCGCGAGCGCCATATTGCAGACCGCGACAGTTGCCTGAGTGACCTGAACCGCCTGCTGGCACTGGCCGTCGAGCGCAAACAGCTGTCCGCAGGCGTGCCTGTGCGTGTGGCGACGATCGGCCTGCACGCCCTGATTGACGGCCTGATGCACAACTGGTTGCTCGACCCCCAGGCTTTTGATCTGGAGACCACGGGCGCCCAGGCGGTGGACGCCTACTTGGAAGGATTGGCTGTCTCTCGCTGCACAGAGCAACAACGCACGCGGTGATAGCAGGAAAATTTACTTCATCTTTTGCCAGTGTTGTGCAAAATGTCGATCAAGGAATTCAAGTCATGGAATACGAAGAGCGTTTCACAGATGCTGAACTAGGTCAGGTGATCGAGCAGGCCATGATCTACATGTGTGCTTGTCCTGCACAAGTGGCCGACGCCGTGCGCAAGCTCAGGGAGTTGTATCGCTATCAACTTCGGTGTATTGCGGACCCTGGGAACAACAGTGCAGTCCATTCCTTGATTGCACAAACAACCATTCATTCGCATGCGATCATGCAGGAGTGCCTGGAGAAGGTGATCGAGCTGGAGGAATGGGACAGGTCCACACTGGAGATGCCAGCCGGTCTTCGCAAGCGGCAGCTGCAGGAGATCCTTGCCGACCAGGACGGCAAATAGCCGTCTCCATGATTCACTGCAGGCGCTGCAACAGGTCCAGGGTCGGGTAGCCATCTGCCGGAAGGCCCAGGCTGCGCTGGAATTGCCGAATGCCGCGCTGTGTGGCCGGCCCCATCAGCCCATCGGGTGTGCCGGTGTCAAATCCACGTGCGTTCAAAGCGGCCTGCAACGCCAGTATCTGGCTGCGCGCAAGCAGCTGCAAGTCGCGTGGCCACGGAGCCTGAACCGCCAGGCCACCAGCCAGTCGCTGCGCCAGCAGGTTGACGGCCAGCGCATAGCTGGTCGCATTGTTGTACCGCAGGACCGTGCGAAAGTTCGGTCCCACCAGGAAGGCAGGTCCGCGGGCGCCGGCCGGGAGCAGGATGGCCGTGTCAGCCAAACTGGGCAACGGTGCGCCATCCATGGATTGCACACCTTCATCTGCCCATTGGGTTGCTGGCTGCCGCACATCGGCATCGGCGCGCGCGTAGTCAAAACCCTCTGGCAAACGCACCTCCAGCCCCCAAGGCTGGCCCGCCTGCCAGCCCGAGCGTGCAAGGAAATTTGCAGTCGAGGCCATCACATCGGGCACGCTGCCCCAAATATCACGCCGTCCATCCGCATCCGCATCCACTGCATAAGCCAAAAAGGCCGATGGCAGAAATTGCGTCTGGCCCATTGCACCAGCCCACGATCCAATCATCTGTGTGCGGGTGCTATCGCCGTTTTGCAGGATTTTCAGAGCCGCGAGTAACTGACCTCGGGCCCATGCTTCGCGACGGCCCTCAAAGCCCAGCGTCGCCAGGGCATCGATGGTCGGGATGTCACCGATGTTGCTGCCGTAGTTGCTCTCTATGCTCCAGATCGCCACAAGGACCTCCAGCGGGACGCCGTAGCGCGCTGCTACGGCATTGGTTTCCGACTGCAGTTGCAGTAGCCTGTCTTTGCCAAGGGTGATGCGCTGCTTCGACAGTGCGCTGTCGAGGTAGTCCCACACTGCACGGGTGAACTCGGGCTGGGCACGATCCAGTTCAACGACGCGCGGGACAAAGCGCACGTTGTCGAAAGCGATCTGGAGCGTTGCTTCGTGGATGCCCGCTGTGCGTGCGCTGGAGCTGAAATCGGCTATCCAGCGTGCAAACCGCTGACTGTGCTCGATCTCGGCGGATTCCGCCTGTATCGGATTGGACAGAACCATGGCCGGTGCCGTGGCCCGGGTTTCGATGGAGGCTGTGGAGGTGCAACCCGCAAGTGCGAAGAGTGTCAGTAACGCAGGAGCCAGCCAGCCGTGGGCTGCTGGGGAAATCCGGAAGGGTGTTTGCATTCGCTCCATTTTCGTTGGTTGCGGCATTTTTCCTGGGTATCAGATCAAGCCAAGCGCTTTTTGCGCCAGTGCCAGGAAGACATCACGCTCCGCGGGCGACAGGGGTGCCAGGATGTCGGCCTGCAGTGCTTTCACCACGGGCTGACAGGCTGCCAGCAATTGCTCGCCTTCCTGCGTGAGGTGAAGCAGGCGTGCCCGACGATCCTGCGCGCTGACCACACGCTGCACCAGGCCCTTGCGTTCCAGGCGGTCAATCACTCCCCCGATCGTGGCGCGGTCGAAGCAGATGGTCGCGGCGAGACTGGCCTGGTCGATGTCGGGTTGCTGGGCAATGGCGTCGAGAGCGGCAAACTGCACCGAGGTCAGATCGAACCCCGCGGCCTGCGTCTGGGTCTGGAAGACCTGCATCGATTGCTGATGCAAGCGCCGGATCAGGTGCCCGGCCATCCTGGTTCCTTCGCTCCATGTTTCTGTTTTTTGCATACCGCGCCCTGTTGTATGTGCTTAGTCCGACCGCTTGACAATTGTAATATGCATTAATATTATATGCATACATATCTTTAACAACTTGGCGAACCGTCTGAAGGAGACACCATGCAATACCACCTGAACGGCTTCAAAGCCGGCGATCCCGATGTGCTCGCGGCCGCTCCGGACCACTGGCGCGCGGGCGACCCATTGCCAGAGAAAGTTGATGTGCTGATTGCGGGCACCGGGCCCGCCGGTTTGTGCCTGGCAGCCCAACTGGCCAAGGTGCCGCAGATTCGCACCATGGTGGTGGAGCCGAAACTGGTGCCGATGGAAAAGGGCCAGGCCGACGGCATCAACGTGCGCTCCATGGAAATGTTCCAGGCCTTCGGTTTCGGCGAAAAGATGGCGCGTGAGTCGGTCTGGATCAATGAGACCACCTTCTGGGCGCCCGGAACGAAAGCACCGCTGGACCGCGTGGCCCGCGTGCAGGACGTGCCCGATGGCATTTCCGAGATGCCGCACGTGCTGATCAACCAGGCGCGTGTGCACGACATGTTCCTCGACGTCATGCGCAACGCCCCCACGCGGCTAGAGCCCACCTACGGCATGAAGGTGCAGACCCTCGTGATCGACCCTACCGCCGCCGAGTACCCCGTCACCGTGACCCTGGAGCACACCGCGCCGGGCCGAGAGGGCCAGACCGCCACGGTGCGTGCCAACTATGTGGTTGGCTGCGACGGCGCGCGCTCCAACGTGCGCGCTGCCATTGGTGGAGCGCTGCACGGCGATGCGGCGCACCAGGCCTGGGGCGTCATCGATCTGCTGGCCGTGACCGACTTCCCTGACTGGCGCATGAAGTCCTTTGTGCGCTCGCAGAACGAGGGCATACTGATGGTGCTGCCGCGCGAGGGCGGGCATCTGGTGCGCCTGTATGTCGAACTCGATGCACTGGGCGAACATGAACGCGTGGCCGAACGGGGAATGAATGCGGACGACATCATCGCCAAGGCCAAACGGATTCTGGCGCCCTTCACGCTGGAGGTGAAAGAAGTGGTGTGGTGGTCCATCTATGAGATTGGTCACCGCCTGACCGACAAATTCGACGATGTGCCCGTGGCCGAGATGGCCACGCGCGCACCCCGCGTGATGCTGGCTGGCGACGCCTGTCACACCCACAGCCCC